>JAIVGT010000188.1 GCA_020201485.1 Halobacteriales archaeon | reverse complement strand
CGCCGGCTGGTACAAGGGCACGGCGACGGCGACGCTGAGCTGGAGCGACGACGCGAGCGGCGTGGAGTTCACCTATTACACCTTCGATGGCGGCCCGCCCCAGGTGTATAGCGCGCCCTTCGCCGTCCCGGAGGGCCAGCACGCCGTGGGCTACTGGAGCGTGGACTTCTCCGGCAAGACGGAGGCCACGCACACGGCGACGGTGAAGGTCGACAGCGTCGCGCCCACCTCGGCCACGAGCCTGAGCGGCACGGCCGGCCTGAACGGCTGGTTCGTGAGCCCGGTCACGGTGAGCATGAGCGGCAGCGACGCGACGAGCGGCCTGGCCGAGCTGCGCTACCGCCTGGACGGCAGCGCCAGCCTGTACGGCAGCCCGTTCACGGTGAGCACCGACCTGGACCACGCCCTGGACAGCTGGGCCGTGGACACCGCTGGCAACGTCGAGGCCGAG
This sequence comes from Halobacteriales archaeon, assembly GCA_020201485.1. Classification (GTDB taxonomy): domain Archaea; phylum Thermoplasmatota; class SW-10-69-26; order JACQPN01; family JAIVGT01; genus JAIVGT01. Next base: position 1,547 of record JAIVGT010000188.1, on the reverse strand, counting down.
CACCACGCGCGCGTGAAGATCGACCGCGTGGCGCCGACCACGACCGCCACGCTGAGCGGCACGCTGGGCAACGCCGGCTGGTACCGCTCGACGGTCACGGTGACCTTCGGCGCGACGGACGCGACGAGCGGCATCGGCTCCACGACGAGCATCCTCGACGGCGGCTCGCCGGTCGTGGGCGGCTCCATCAGCGTGCCGGACGAGGGCACGCACACCGTGGCCTACTTCAGCACCGACGTCGCGGGCAATGTCGAGGTCCAGCACAACGTGACCTTCCAGGTGGACAAGACGCCGCCCGCGACCGTGCTCGACCACGGCGCGCCCGCCTACGTGAGCGGCAGCGACCTGTACGTGACGAGCGCCTCGCCCTTCTCCCTGAGCGCGACGGACGCGCTGAGCGGCGTGGCGGCGACGAAGTACAGCGTGGTCCCGGGCGGGCCGACGTCCTTCACGGACTACAGCGTGCCGTTCCAGCTCGGCGGGGCGGACGGCGCGCGCACCATCTCGTACTTCAGCCGCGACGTGGCCGGCAACAACGAGACGACGAAGGCGCAGGTGGCGAAGGTGGACAACACGCCGCCCGACCTGCAGGTGGCGCGCCCGCGCATCGGCAGCCTGAGCGTGCTGCAGGTGTACGTGGAGCTGGATAGCGACTGGGACTACAGCCCGGACCTGGTGGAGACGGCGCTCGGCACGGGCCCGTTCGACCCGGCGTCCCACCCGCCGCTCAACCTGCCCGTGGCTCTCGACCCCGTGCACGAGCAGCTGCGCTACGCCTACATCCTCGCCGGCACGGTCGTGCCGCTGACCGCGGATGCGACCGACCCGCTGGTGAACGGCGTGGCCTCGGGCATCGACCACGTGGACTTCCTCCTGGACGGCGTGCCCTTCGGCAGCGACGGCAGCGCGCCGTACAGCGTGTCCTGGGACACGAGCCCCATGACGCTGGGCGCGCACGAGCTGCGCATCGTGGCCGTGGACCACCTGGGCAACGCGCGCGAGATCCGCGTGCCGCTGTTCCTCATCACCACGCCGCGCGACGCGCAGGAGGTGCAGGACGCGCTCGCCGACCTGCTGCCCCTCGACACCGCATCCAGCCCGCAGGTGGCGACGACGGTGAGCCAGGAGACGTTCCTGGCGATGCTCAACGCGATGCAGGCGAAGCCGGAGCCGGCGAAGTAGGTCAGAGCTTCGTGAACCAGTCCCGCCCCAGGGGCGGGCTGGGCCGGCCGGGCATGTCCGGGCCGCTCGGGCGGTCCGGGAAGCCGTCGAGCATCGGCTCCCGCGCCAGCTTCGGGGCCTTGGCCGCGCCGCGCGTCCGGCCCAGGGCAGCGCGCATCCAGGCCGTGCCCCCTTCCGCTGCCGTGCCGGACTTGCGGCCCCAGCGCGCGCCGCCGTGCGTGCCGCTCAGCGCGAGCAGGCCCTGGGCGAAGAACAGGACCATCGGCCAGCTCTCCACGTCGCCCACGCCCGCGGCCTGCACGTGCTCGGGGAAGACGAGGATGGGCGCGAGCACGAGCCCGAGCGCGAAGCCCGCGGCGCGGAGC
>JAIVGT010000038.1 GCA_020201485.1 Halobacteriales archaeon | reverse complement strand
TGCCGGACCTGCCCTCGGTCTGCCCGGACCCGGTCAGCGTGCCGAACCCCGCCGGCCAGGTCGACGCGTCGGTGTGCGACGGCAGCGTGAGCGTCACAGCGAGCCTCGGCACGCCGCCCCTGCCCCTCCCGCCTCTGCCGGAGCTGCCCCCGCTGCCCGCCTGAGCGCCAAGCTCTTGGCCGCGCCGCGCGTTCCGCGTCCGTGGGACGCGCGCGCGGGACCCTGGCCCCGGCCCTCGGCTTCGTCCTCTTCTCCTTCGCCCTCAACAGCATCATGACGCGCTACATCGTGGGCCAGGGCCTGCTCGACCCCGGCCTGGCGACCGCCGCGCGCTTCCTGGCCGGCGCGGGCTCCTTGCTGCTGCTCCTCGCCGCATTGCGCCGCCCGCGCGATGCGCAGCCGGGGCGCGCGAACATCCTCCCCGCCATGGCCCTCGGCGCGTACGCCGTGCTCATCTCGTACGGCTACCAGCACATCGGCGCGGCTGCGGGCACGTTCGTGTTCTACGCCTGCGTCCTGGCGACGATGACGCTCGGCGGCTGGCGGCTCGCGCCCCCGCGGCCGGTCGCCCTGCTCGGGAGCGTGGTCGCGCTCGCCGGGGTCGGCGTGCTCGCGCTCGGGCGCGTGGAGGGCGCGACGCTGCCCGGGGTCGCGCTCCTCGCCGGGACCGGCATCGCCTGGGGCGCGTACTCGCTCTTCGCCCGGCGCAGCGCGGACCCGCTCGGCTTCACGGCGCAAAACTTCGCCGCGCTCGGCATCGCCATGGCCGCGTTCCTCGGCGCGCTCGGCCTCGCGCGTGCGCCTTGGACGTGGACCGGCCTCGGCATCGCCCTGTTCATGGGAGCGGTAACAACGGCGCTCAGCTACGCGGTCTGGTACTGGGCCCTGGCGCGCATTGCGCCCGGGGCCGGCGGCACGTACCAGCTCGCCATCCCGGTGCTCACGGCAGCGATGGGCGTGCTCCTCCTCGGCGAGGCGTTCTCGGAGCGGCTGCTCGCGGCGGGGGCGCTCGTCCTCCTCGGCATGGCGCTCGTGGCGTGGCGGCCGCGGCCTGCCTAGGCGCGGAGCCGTTGCGCGGCGCGCAGCCAGCGCAGCAATTCGTGGTCCACGTCCTCGGGGCCGGCGACGTCGACGTGGTGCGCCAAGCGCGTCGCGCTCAGCTTTTCCAGCCTGACGATGCGCTTGCTCCTCACCTCGTGGTCGAGGAGGAACTCGACGCGCAGCCCGGACTTGCGCGGCGCAGCGCTGGCGAACGCGGAGCCGGCGACGAGGTGGATGTTCGCCGCGACCGGGTCCACGCGCACCTCGCCGCTGTCCTCCAGCTCCTGCACGATGCGGTCGAAGGCCTTGCGCAACTGTGGCGGCTTGCCACCGAAGTGCTGGTCGAGCGTCGGGCCCTTGCGGCAACTGTGGCTCTGCCCCTCGTGCGCGAAGGAACGCTGGCAGGCGGGGCACGTCCAGGCCATGCGCCGGCATCACCCCTTGACGGATAGACCTCGCGCTGGGGGGAGGCCCCGTTTCCTGCGTGGGGGTCCTTTCCGCCCCTGTGGACCCCGAAGCCCGCGTGGCCCTCGTGACGAGGAAGCGGTGAGGGAATGCCCCCATGAGGAAGGCGCGAGCTGCGGAAAGCGTCGGATCTACGCGGGGTCGCGACGGAGCGCCCTTGCATAGCGCCACGCGTCCAGGCTTGCGTAGCCCGAGGCGTAGTAATCGGGGAGGCGCGCGACTCGTTCGTAGCCGCACTCTTCGTAGAGGCGGATGGCTGCCTCGTTGTCCACGTTCACCTCGAGCGCGCAAAGCTCGGCGCCGGCGGCGACCAAGCGGCGCTCGGCCTCACGGAGAAGGTGCGCGCCGTGCCCGCGGCGGCGCGCGGAGGGGTGCACGTTGAGCGTGAAGACATTGCCGACACGCGTGCGACCATCCAGGAGGACCCCGATGAAGGCACACAAGGCGCCGTCTTCCTCGGCCACGAGGTTGACGTTCCCGGCGCCTGCGAGGGCACCGCGATATTCGCGCCGCGAGAAGGCCTGGCGCGGCGAGAAGCATGCGCGCTCCAGCTCCATCAGGGCGTCGAGGTCCGCCAGGGTTGCGGCACGCACGCGGAGCACCACCGGGCGAGCAGGCGCCGCTGCTTGACGCTTTCGGGCCGAAGGCGGACGCGTGTCACGCCAGCGCCCTCGGCGTCTGTTTTAAGCCGCGGGGGCCTTTCGGGCCCGTGGACCTTGAAGCCCGCCTCGCGCTCGTCAAGGAAGTGGGCGAGGAGATCGTCACCGAGGACGAGCTGCGCGCGCTGCTGGCAGCGAAGCCGCACCCCATCGCCTACGACGGCTTCGAGCCTTCGGGAACAGCTCACATCGCGCAGGGCATGATGCGCGCCATCAACGTGAACAAGATGACGCAGGCCGGCGTCCGCTTCAAGATGTTCGTCGCGGACTGGCACGCCTGGGCGAACAACAAGATGGGCGGCGATCTGGAGAAGATCCAGGTCACGGGCAAGTACCTCATCGAGGTCTGGCGCGCCACGGGCATGGACCTGAGCAAGGTCGATTTCGTGTGGGCGAGCGAGTTCATCGAGGACGAGAGCTACTGGAAGAAGGTCATGAACGTGGCGCGCGACACGAGCGTGGAGCGCGTGCTGCGCACGACGCAGATCATGGGGCGCAGCGAGAAGGACAAGCTGAGCGCGGCGCAGATCCTCTACCCGTGCATGCAAGCGGCGGATATCTTCCACCTCGAAGCGGACATGACGCAGCTCGGCATGGACCAGCGCAAGGTCAACATGCTGGCGCGCGAGGTCGGGCCGAAGCTCGGCTTCTGGAAGCCGGTCGTGGTGAGCCACCACATGCTGATGGGGCTGCAGCAGCCGCCGCCCGCGGCCGCGCCGGCCGAGGAACGCGCCACCGCCATGAAGATGAGCAAGTCGAACCCCGACTCCGCCATCCTCATGACCGACACGCGCGAGCAGGTGCAGGCCAAGATCAAGAAGGCCTACTGCCCGGAGAAGCAGGCCGCGGACAACCCCATCCTCGAATACTACCGCTACATCGTCTTCGAGAAGTTCCCGAGCATCACCATCGAGCGCCCGGAGAAGTTCGGCGGCAACCTCGACTTCGCCAGCTACGCCGAGCTCGAGGCGGCGTTCGTGGCCGGCAAGCTCCACCCCATGGACGCGAAGGGCGGCGCGGCGAAGTACATCAACCAGCTCCTCGACCCGGTCCGCGAGCACTTCGAGAAGGACCCGAACGCCCGCCGGCTGAAGGAGCAGGTGGAGGGTTTCAAGGTCACACGGTAGGACGAGCACAGTTCTCGCAGGCCTCGCCCGGTTCTCGCCGGCGCCCACAAGCCTCAAGGCAAGGCCCGCGCGAGGCCAGGCTGTGAGCACGATGGATGACCTGGAAGCCTTGGAGCCTGCGCCGCCCTCGGCTGCGCCCTTGGACGCCAGCCCGCTGCCGGAGCTCGCCATCGCCGGCCCTGTGAGCAGCGAGGAGGAGATGCTCAGCGTGCAGCAGATCGCCCTCATCACCCGCTGGATGCGCTTCTTCACCGCCATGACGAAGCCCCAGTCCCCGCAAGCTTGAAGATTCCACCGCAATACCCTCCCGCGTGGGCGGCTCGCGCTACACCGGCCCGTACCAGGGCCCGCCGTACTATCCCCCGCATCACTGCATGTGGTGCGGCATCGCGCTCGAGGACCCGGGAGCCGGGTTCATCGACCACGCCAAGGCAAGTTTCGACTGCTGGATCCAATGGCAGGACTTCCGCAACAACATGAAGCGGGAAGGCGGCCGGTCCTGAATCCCACCGCAAAGGCTCGAGGCGGCAAGGAAGGATGCGCGACCATGCCCGGCCTGACCCTCCTGCTGCTCGCGTTCGGTGCGCTCCTCGTTGCCGCGGCCCCGGCGCACGCCGTCGGCATCGACGTGTGCCTGACGCGGCCGGGCGACGTCGCCCCGCTCTGCGCCAGCGCGCATCCGCTGCGCCCCATCGTCGGCGAGTCCCCGTTCTACGTCCCGCTCCCGGGCGGCCACGCGCTCGGCATCTCGCCGTGCATCTAAGGAGCTAGCTGCACACTGCTTGGTCCTCGCCGGCGAGCACGAGCGTCCGCCGCTCCGTTGCGTTGCCCTCGAAGCTGGCGTGCCGACCGCACCACGAGCTCCGCGCCTCGTACGCGAGCTTCACGTGCAACGGGCCGCCGTCGTCCACGAACGCGCCCAACCGCTCCGGCCGCTCGTCGCTGCTGCCCGACCATCGCGCATGCAGGTAGGATTCGGCGACGCAGCCGGTCGTTGCCGCGCTCGCCTCGCTCCGGTGCGAACGGACCGTGGCGATGCCCGAGCCCGTGATGGCGAGGCCGTCGCCCCAGCCCTCGATGCTCGTGGCGCGGGTCGTGGCGTTCCCCTCGATGGTCACGTTGGCGAGCCAGGGGCCCGCCTCGCCGACCCAGGGGAGCGTGACCTGCCAGCGCGGTCCGTCGAGCGTCGCGTTCCACGATTGGTCGTTGCGGTCGAGCCGCTCGCAATCGTCCGGGATGCGCTCCTCCGCGCCTTGCCGCATGCGCAGATGGTCGGTGACGTTCCCACCGCGGTCGCGCGTGACGCGCTCCACGTACAAGCCGAAGCCGCTCATGTAGGTGAAGGTGACGGTCCCCCCGGACGGGTCGCGCTCCACGATCTCCCAGGCGGGCGCTGCGTCGCTGCTGCTCAGGGGGATGGGGCGCTCGCCGAGGAAATGCGCCGTGCTGCGCGCCGGGTACACCACGTCTCCGCCGCAACAGGGGAAGCCCCAGGCCTTTCCCTCCCACAGCGGGAACGCGAACCGGGGCAGGAGGCGCGCCGGGCAGCCGCCCTCGTAGTTCACCGCTCCCCCGCACAGCGGGAGCACCTCGCTCAGGTTCGCCTCGCTGTAATATCGCAGGAACGGCGCGCTCATGCCCCGGCCTTGCTCGGCCATCGTGTAGGCAGCGTGACCCTTGATCGGGCCGATGGCCGTGAGGTTCCAGCGCTCCTCGCTCGTCACCCGGCCCTGCGCGTCGAGGACGTCGTACACCCACGCGTCGCCCACGCACCAGCGAGGCACGGGCGCGCCGGACGCGTTGGCCGCCGGCAGGTGGAAGGCTCGTGCTGGGCCCTCGCCGCGACACCGCACCAGCGCACCGGACGCGACCACGCCGTGCGTGGGCTCCGACGGGGCGGGCACGACATCGGCGCAGCCCGCGAGCAGGGCGAGGAGGACCAGGAGGCCGAGGCGCATGCACCTACCACGGCGACGCACGCCTTGGACCCGCCGAACCTGGTCGGCCCCGCCCGAACATCGTGGACGTTCGTCCAGCACGCAGCCGACCGGAACGCGACGCTCAGACTTCCCGGACGCCGATGCGCTCCGCCCGGCACGCCTCGAGCAGACCTTCGTCGAGGAGGACGAGCAGCGTCCCCTTGGTCTCTCGCGCCGTCGCCGCGGCGAAGGCGTCCGCGAGGCTGAGCCGCGGGAAGCGCGCCCTCAGCCGGGCGGCTTCCTGCCAGGACCCCTCGCATGGCCAGGGGACGACGCCGTCGCGTTGGAGCTGCTCGATGGATGCGACGGCGCGTGCGGCGTTCCGGCGCGCGAGGACGCAGCCCAGCTCCGCGAGGTTCACGCGGCTCACGACTGCGCGCTCGCGGCCATCGGCGACGCGGCCGAGGATGCGCGCGACACGCTCGCCCGCGGGCTCGTCCTTGAAGAAGGCGGCCAGGGGCTCCGTGTCGAAGACGAGGTCACGGGGACCGCCGGCGCCTGCGCTTCTGCATCATCCGCTCCAGGCGTTGCTCGCCGCGACGCTCCGCCCGCTCGTTCTCCTTCCGGATCTCGTCCCACGTCGCGCCGGCCGGAGACGCGAACTGCGCCACCCAATAGGCCCGGGCCTGCGCCAGGGTGCGCACGGGCTCGATGACGATGCGACCGTCTTGCTCGCGCACCTCCACCTCCCCCGGAGCCTTGATGCCGAACTTCTCGCGGAGCTCCTTCGGCAGCGTCGCCTGGCCCTTCGAGGTGACACGCACGATGGCCATCAAGCCGTCGTGGCCTTGGTAATACTTATTGGTTCCTTGTATTACGTCGTCAGCTGGGTAATACCAACGTTCGCTGCGGAAGACCCGCTGATGGACAGCCTCAAGCCCTCGGCCTCGCCTGCGGGGGCGTGAAGCCCGAGGCCCGCGTGCTCGGCATCGATGACGGGCCCTTCACGTGGGGCGAAGCCACGACGATCCCGCCGTGACGCGCATACCCAGCCCATCGCAGGGCAAGGCAAAGAGGTTGGGGAAATTGATCGGCAAGAGCCGAACAGCCATCAGGCTTGTCCGCCATGCGCGTCCGTGAAGCCCGAGGCGCGCGTGCTCGGCATCGACGACGGCCCGTTCTCCTGGGGCGACGCGACGACGGACGTCGTGGGCGTGCTCATGCGCGGCGGGAGCTACGTCGAGGCGGTGCTGCGCGGCCAGGTGCGCGTCGACGGCGACGATGCCACGATGGCGGTGGCGAACCTCGTGGCGCGCTCGCGCTACGCGGACCAAGCGCAGGTCGTGATGCTCGACGGCGTGTGCCTGGGCGGCTTCAACGTCGTGGACCTCGACGCGCTGCACGACGCGCTCGAATTGCCGGTGATGACCGTGACGCGCGACGCACCCGACCGCGCGGGCATCGAGGCCGCGCTGCGCAAGCACCTGCCGGACGCGGAGCGCCGCATCGACCTGCTGGAGCGCCATCCGCTGCATCGGGTCGCCACCGCGCACAAGCCGCTCTGGGTGAGCTGCGTCGGGATGGGCTTGCCGGACGCGGAGGAGGTCGTGCGGCGCACCACCGTCCGCGGCGCGCTGCCCGAGCCGCTCCGCCTGGCGCATCTCATCGCCGCCGCGTACAGGCTCGGCGCGAGCCGCGGCCGGGCGTGATGCTCAGGCGAGGGAACGGACCTCGGCTTGGACGTCGAACGTCTGCGCCAGCGCAGCGTACGCACCGGCCACCACCGCGTCCGCGCCCGTGCCCGAGAGCACCCAGAGCGCCACGGTGGTGTTCGCGGACGTGAGGTCGAAGTCGAGCTTCAGCGGGCTCGCGCCCTGCGCCGAAGGGTCGCCCGAGTCCCACGCCCAGCCGCTGCCCGACCTGTGCGCCAGCAAGATGGTCAGTTGCTGCGTGACCGGCGTGGCCGCGGTCCAGGTCGCGGTGCCGTTGAGGTGCACGAGCTTCCCCTTCACCGCGACCTCCTTGAGGT
>JAIVGT010000228.1 GCA_020201485.1 Halobacteriales archaeon | reverse complement strand
GTTCAGCAGGCCGTCGGGGCACGTGATGGCCGCCGGATCGGCGACGCACGTGGCGGGCGTGCCGACCGCGACCGGAAAGTCGTCGGAGAAGGCCCAGCCGCCCGGGGCCGCGCTCAGCGGCGTGCCGCAGCAGTCGGCGTCCGTGCTCTTCACCTGCTCGCCCTTCGTGCCGCTCGCGCCGGTGGAGCTGCGGATCCGGATGTCCGTCGGGCCGATGGCGCCCGGGCTGGACAGCCCGACGTCGATGTACACGCCCTCGTTCGTGTCCACGTTGCCGTCCGTGTCCACGTCGTCGAACATGACCTCCGCGCCCGCGGCCAAGGTCACGAGCAGGAGGTGGGTCACGTCCTTGTCCGCGGCGCTCGCGCTCGGGTCCACGACCTCGCCGAAGGTCTTGTAGCCCGCATCGGCGATGGGCAGGACCGCCTCGGCGACGAAGACGCCGACGAGCACCAACGCTGCGACCCGGCTGAGCCTGGGGGAAACGCGCTGCACGAAGGTTCCCTTCCTTGCGGCGCGGAAGGGAAGGCCCCTACTTAAGCCATAGGATTTCTACATCGCGCGACGAAAGGCCGCGTGATTCGCGGGACGAGGCTGGAGAGATCCGCGGTCCTGCGCGCGCCAGCGGGGCGAAAGCGCCGGTTTTCACAGGGCCCGAACGGCGCTGTCCAGCACCTTGCGCGCCTCGTTCAGCTTCTCGTGGGCGAGGTCGAAGTAGGTGCCGTCGCCGCTCGTGAAGCCGGCCTGCATCGCGTCCATCGCCTGCTGCGTCAGGCTGACGCTGCGCCCGAGCTGGCGGTGGAAGTCCTCGAGGGCCGGCGGCGGGTCGGCGGAGGTGATGTTCGTCTTCACGCCCTGCACCTGGTCGCGCAGGAAGCCGAACTCGCTGGCCGCGCCCTCGGGCGCGAGCCATCCCGCCTGGAACGCCTTGACGCTCTCGTCCGCCTGGCCGAACACCAGGCCGAGCGTCTGGACCGCGCTCGACACGTCGTGGCTGTACTGCTGGCCCTGCTCGGCCAAGGCCTCGGCCCGGGAGTTTCCGAACGGGCTCACGCAGCCGCTGAGCACGACGGCGCCGGCGAGCGCGATGGCGAGCATCGCGCGCAGCGCGTTCCGCCGCACTTGCGCGCGCTTGTCACCCGCGTCGCTGCCGAACGTGGCGACCGCGCTGCCTCCGCGCATCGACCGCGTGTCGGTCGGCATTCCTCCGGCCATGCTTCGTTGCCCCCCCTTCCCGGGCGCGGCTTTCCCCTCGTCGCGCCCGTACTGCTCCTGCAGGATTCGACATATTAGAAGTTCTGCGTGAAAGCCTGCCAGCCGGCGATGTGACGGGGGACCGGTCCCGGGGCTCATGCCGCACGGGCCTCCTGCCGAGGAAACGAAGGGAAAACCGGAGCGCCTGGGCGCGTGCACAGCACGGGGTTGTGACGCGAAAGTCACCATTTCGGGCCGACCGACAATGGACGCTTGTCAGCGCGGCTCGGTCGCGCGCAGCTGTGCCAGGCCCTCCGCGATGCCGACCGGCGCGTAGCCCAGCTCGCGGCGAGCCTTCGACGAATCCAGGCAGCTGTTCGCGGGGCGCGCCGCGGGCAGCTTCAGGTCGCTCGTCGGGATGGCCGCGACGAGCCCGGCATCGAGGCCGAACGCTTGCGCCGTGGCCACGGCGAACGCGTGCCGCGTGCAGCAGTCCTGCCCGGCGGCGTGCCAGAGCCCGGCGGCGTCGCGCTCGGCGCACGTGACGAGGAACGCAGCGAGGCTGTCTGCGGGCGTGGGGGAGGCGCGCTGGTCCCGCACGACGCGGATGCCCCGCCCGGCGCGCAGCTCCCGCACCACCCAGGCGGGGAAGCTGAGCTTGCGCGGATGCCAGCCGTAGAGGACGGAGGCGCGCACGACCGCGTGCTGCGCGTGGGCGAGCACGGCTTGCTCCCCGGCGAGCTTGCTGCGGGCGTAGGCGCTCTGCGGGCCGGGCGCGTCGAGCTCCGTGCGCGGGCGCGGGTCGTCGCCGCGGAAGACGAAGTCCGTGCCGACGTGCACGACGCGCGCGCCGCGCCGCCCCGCTTCGTCCGCGACGTGCGCGCTGCCCGCGCCGTTGACGAGCATGGCGCGCTCCGGGTCGCGTTCGCAGCCGTCCACGTCCGTCCACGCCGCGCAATCGAGGATCGCCTCCGCGCGCGTCGCCTCCAGCACGCTGCGCACCTGCTCGGCGCGCGCGCGGTCGAGCGCATGCCACGGCCCGCCGACCCCGGCGAGCGGCGCGTCGTGGTAGGCGAGGTGCACGTCATGGCCCCGGTCGCGCGCGACGCGTGCGGCGCGCGAGCCCACCAGGCCGGCCGCGCCCGTGACGAGGATGCGCATGCGTGCCGCGAACCGCGCGCCGCGGCTTGAGCCTGCGCCTCAGCGCAGGGTCGTGTTCCCGTACTCCACGTGCACGAAGAAGGCGTCCGGGTAGCGCACCGTGCCGATGACCTGGTACTCCATGCCCGCGCCGTAGCCCGTCGTCTGCGCCGTGTAGTTGCCCAGGGCGAGCGGCGCCGGCACGCGGACCATGTGGCGCGGCATGCTCGCGTTCGCCAGCGCCACCGTCGGGTCGTAGGCCCAGGTGTCGAGCACGCTCCCCTGCGGGTCGCGCAGGACGAAGTCGAGCTTCGCCGTGGGCACGGTCATGGGCGGGCGCACAACGGTGAAGTTCCAGGCCATGTCGCCATCGCCCGCCTCGACGAGCAGGGGCGTGGTCGAGTTCACGACGGGCTCGGTCACGGTGAACGTGATGGCGACGCGACCGTCCTGGGGCAGGGCGCGCGCGCTCGCCACGTCGAGCAGCACCTGGGGCTCGCCCGCGTACGCCACGTCCTCCGGCCGGCCGGGCGTGTAGGAGCCGCCGTGCCCGTTCTGCAGGCGATGCGACGTCGCGTTGCGTGGCCCCGGGTCGGCGGCCACGTAGTGCGCCCAGAACGTCGCGTTCCCCGTCGTCGGGTCCGTGAGCAGCGTGCCGTTGCTGCGCACCTCGGCCCAGCCCCAGCCGGCGTGCACCGCGTGCAGCTTCGGGAGCTGCGCATCGCCCTGGCCGGTGCTGCCCCGCTCGTCGAACCCGGCGCGCACTCCGCCTTCCTGCCAGGTCGCGTTCCCGGCGAACTGCGTGAACCACACCGCCCAGGACGCGCCGCGCCAGGTGAACGTGAACTCGGCGCGGCCCGTGTCGCGTGTCGCGTCCACGGCGACCTCCGCCGTGCCGTCGCTCCACTCGCCGCTGCGCGCGGAGACGTCGTAGCCGGCGAAGGCCAGCGCTCCGTGCGCGTGCGCCACCAGGTCGCCCGCCGCCGGAGCGCCGGGGAGCGGGGGGAGCGTCGCGCAACCTGCGAGGCCGAGGAGCGCGGCGAGCAGCGGAGCCGCGGCGCGCATGGGGAGAGGCAGGACGGACGGCCCTTCAGGGTTGCGGTTTGGGCCGTCCCCGGCGCGGGCGGAGGAGGAGCCATGCTGCAGCGGGAGCGAGGAGCCAGGCCTCGAACCCGGGCACGCCGAGCAGCTTCCCGGGCGGCGCAGGGGCGGCTGCGGTCGCGTTCGCCGCGGCGTTCGCCGTGGCGTTCAGCGGCTTCGGCGGCGCAAGGTTGACCTTCGGCTCCGGCGTGGCGAGGACGGCGACGCGCGCCGTGTCGTCGTCGCGGTGCAGCTGCCGCACGGCGCGCGCCGGGTCCACCGTGGCGGTCACGTTGTGCGCGCCGGCCGCGAGCGTCGCGTTCAGCGTGCTGGACGATGCCTCGCCTGGCGCGAGCGTCGGCACGTCCAGCGCGGGCAGGGCGACCTGGTCCACGCGGACGGCGACCTGCGTGGCCGGGGACGGGGCGGAGCCGTTGTTGCGCACCTCGATGCTGATGTTCAGCGGCTTGCCTCGCGCGCGCTCGCCGGTGCGCCGAGCTGGAGCTGCAGCTCCGGGAGCGCGGGCATGGGGCCGCCGAGGGCGTGCACGACGCCGTCCACGCTCACCGCGTACAGCGCCCCCGCCGCGGACGCGAGCGGCGCGCGCACGCTCGTGCCCAGGGCGAGCCGGTCAGCGCGCGCGGCCCATGCCGCTCCGGCGCGGCTGCGTCTTGCCGTGGCCACCTTGCTGCAGCGGCTCCGCGGTCGGGCTGGCCATGGGCTGCCGGGCGCGGATGCGCTCCCCGACCTCGGGCATGCCGGTCCGCAGCTCACAGCGGGACGTGTCGTGCGCGTCGGCTTGCGCGCCGCGCCGCTGGGCGCGACCGCCCGGCCCGGCGCTGCGCCGCGCGCGCGGCTTGCTTCCGCCCCCGGTCCTCCGGCGCGCCGCTGCGCTCCGCGTCTGCGCCGTGCGCTTCGTTCGTGCGCGCGGCCCGCCGCCGGTGGGTGTGCGCTTCCCGGTCGCCTGCCCGCCCCTCGCCCGGCTCGGCGCCGCGCGCCCTCCGCCGGCCTTGCGTTGCGTGGCCATGGCCCCGGCTCGGAGCGCGCGAGGAAAAAGCGTGCTGGGACGCTAGCCGCGCCGCCGGCGCGCGAGCAGCGCTGTGCCCACGGCCGCGACGGCGAGCCACGCCTCGAAGCCCGGCGCGCCCTTCTCGTCCGAGGCCGGCGGCGGGTTGCCCGTCGTCGGCGGGGGCGCGGGCGGAGGCGGTGGGGTGGTCGCGACCGGCGTCTCGACCTTCAGCACGTTGTTGCCGCGGTCGAACTCGCGCGCGAGACCCCCGGGGTCCACGCTCGCGACGAGGGTGTGGTTCTTGTCCGGGACGCGCCAGGTGTGCTCGAGCGACACGCTCTCGCCCGCGCCGAGCGCGGCGACCGGCTGCGTGGCAGCGAGCGTGCCGTCGATGTACAGCGTCACGTTCGTGGCCGGGCTGCTGCTGTTCCCGGCGTTCCGGATGGTGACGTTCACCGTGGCGTCGCTCCCGAGGAGGAGCGGCTTGGGGTAGGTGATGTTCGCGACCAGGAGGTCGGGCAGCGCAGGCTTCTGCGCGCCGAACGCGTAGAGGATGCCGTCGCGGGCCCCCACGTACACCACCCCGCCCTTGATGGGTGCCCCGACCACCCCGCCGCTCCAGATGGCCGGCGAGCTCCGGACGTTGTCGCCGGTGCGCGCGTGCCAAGCTTCCTTGCCCGTGTTGGCATCGAGCGCATAGATCGTCTGGTCGTCGCTGCCGAACACGACGAGGCCGTTGCTGTACGCGGCGCTGCTCCAGATGGCCCCGCCCGTCTGGAACGGCGCCCACAGCTCGCGCACGTGGCGCACGCCATTCGCGTCCTTGAACGTCTCCAAGCCGTAGAACCGGTTGTTCAGCGCGCCGAAGAACAACTTGCCGTCCACGACCGCCGGCGTCGTCGCCGTTCGGTCCTGCTCCGAGCTCCCGCCCGTGATCCTGTATTCCCAGACCGGACGGCAGTTGTAGGTGAGGTTCAGGCTGTCGACGCCCGCGCACGGCGCATCCTCCGCGCTGTCGGAGTACGTGCCGTTCGCCTCGGCGAACACCAAGCCGCTGTCCACATCGTACGCGCGCACGAAGTTGTCGTAGCTGGCCACGATGACCACGTTGTTCACGGCGTCGATGGCCGGCGCGCTGCGGATGACCCCGGCGGTCATCGGGATGAGGCTCTGCCGGCAGGGTCCGCCGTAGACGCCATCCTCCGCGCTCAGGGTGCCCGACGTGTTCAAGCCCCAAGCGCCGCGGGTCTTCCCTGAATCGGCTCCCCCGAGGCCGTTCTCCAAGATGGCGAAGAGGGCGTGGGTGTCGCTGCCGAAGAAGACCTTGCCGATGCCGCTTTCCCCGGAGCTGACCGCCGGGCTGCTCTCGATGGCGACGCCGGAAGCGAACACGCCGGCGTTGCACTGCTGCGTCGTGATGTTGTTCAGCACATAGTGGAGGCTCGTCTGCTCGTCGCTGGGCTTGTACTCCCAGTCCTTCCGCAGGGTCTGGAGATTGTACGCCACGAGCCGCCCATCCTCCGTGCCCAAGAAGAGCCGTCCCTGGTGGATGCTCGGGCTGGTGCGGACCTTGCCTCCGGGGTCGGGGTCGCCATGCCCGCTGGAGCCGACGCTCTTGCTCAGCGTGCCGGTCGCCGCGTCCACCGCGTAGAGCGCTCCGTTGTTGTTGACGATGTACAGCACGGCGCCGCTCAGGGCGGGCGTGTTGCTGATGGGGCCGCCGGTGTCGAAGGACCACAGCGGGCTTCCGCTGATGGCGTCGAAGGCGTACAGCTTGCCGTCGGTGCTGCCGACGAACACGCGGCCCTCGCTCACGACCGGGCTGCCTTCGATGGGGCCGCCCGTGCTCGCGCTCCACCATCGCTCGGTGGGCGCGGTGAAGTCGCTCGCGAGCGCGCCGCTGTGCTCCTCGTCGTGGTGGAACTGCGGCCATTCCGCCGCTTGCCCCGGCAGCGCGAACGCGAGCAGCGCGAGCAGTGCGAGCAGCCTGGTGCGCATACGACCCCACGAGAGGAACGGTCGCGCGTGCTACAAGAAGACGGCGGATTGTGTCGAAGACCCGCTCGGCCAGCACGAACGAGCGCTCCGCGTCGGGACCGAGCCGAGGAGAGAGAAGGGAGCCCGCGGGGCTGGGAGGAGCCCCGCGGGAGTTCGAGCTTCAGGCGGCGGGCTCGCCGCGCTGCGCGCTCACTGGTGCACTTCGATGGTCGTGTCCAGCAGGACCTGGTTCTTGCCCACGACCTGGAGGTTGTGGGTGCCCAGGAAGCCGCCGGTCGAGCCGGTCTTCATCGTCGCCGCGCCGCACGTCGCCGCGCTGCTGACCCAGACGTACAGGCTCGCGCCACGCGTCCAGGTGAAGCCCGTCGCCGAGCCGGCCTGGCCCGCGGGCAGGTTCGAGCAGTAGTACTCGTTCGCCGTGCCGGCGATGGTCGAGGCCCCGCTGACGAAGCCGTTCTTGACCGTGCTCGTGTCCACCACCGGCGACAGCTTCGCGCCGTCGATGGTGATGTAGATCTCGTTGCTCGCCAGGTCGCTCTGGCCGGCGGTGTACGTGATCTGCATCGAGTCGTCCTGCGAGTCGCTGTCCGTGTTCGTCGGGCAGTACGTGCCGCCGCAGGCCGAGCCGGGCATGTCCACGGCCTTCGCCGCGAACGTCGCCTGGACCACGTTCCCCGTCTGGTTGCCGAAGCCGCTGACCCAGAGGTAAACGGTCGCCGCGAGGACCACGGTGATGGCCACCATCAGGATGACCGCGATCACCGGCGAGACGCCCTCATCATCGTTAACGAAACGCTGGTTTGCCTTCATACGAGGTAGGCC
>JAIVGT010000037.1 GCA_020201485.1 Halobacteriales archaeon | reverse complement strand
GTCCTGCACGATGCGCAGCACGGCGCGCGGGTCGTCCGTCTCGACGCGCAGGTTGGGCGCGATGCTCTCCGCCTTGATGCCGGCGCGCTGGAAGCGCTCGTGGAGCGGGTCTGCCGGGCCGTTCACGCGCAGCAGGTAGGCCCGGCTGCTGGCGCGCTTCAGCTCTTCCAGGGAGCCCTGCGCGGCGACGCGTCCCCGGTTCAGCACGACGGCGTGCGTGACGAGCCGCTCCACGTCGTGCAGGAGGTGTGTGCTGAGCAGGACCTTCAGGCCGTGCTCGCCCTCCAGCTCGCCGATGAGGTCGAGGAGGTGCTGGCGCGCCTCGGGGTCCACGCCTTCCGTGGGCTCGTCGAGGACGAGCACCTGCGGGTCGTGCACCAGGGATTGCGCGAGCTTCAGCCGCTGCCGCATGCCGGTGCTGTACTTCTCCACGCTCCGGTAGCGCGCCTCGCCCAGCTCCACGTAGTCCAGCACCTGGTGGGCGCGCTGCAGGGCATCCGCCTTGCCCATGCCGGCGAGCCGGCCGGCGTAGCTCACGGCCTCGACGCCGTCGAGCTCCGGGAACAGGCTGTCGCCCTCGGGCGCGTAGCCGACCTTGCCGCGCAGGTCCTTGCTGCTGCGCACCTCCTCGCCGAGCACGCGGATGGTGCCGGAGGTCGGCGGGACCATGCCCAGCAGGAGGCGGAGGAAGGTGCTCTTGCCCGCGCCGTTCGGGCCGAGGAGGCCGACGGAGGCGTCGGGCAGGCTGAGCGTGAGCGGGCCGAGGGCCTGGTGCGCGCCGTAGAACTTGGCGACGTTGTCGAACTCGACCAGGGCGGGCATCGGCTGGCGAATCGGGAATGCGGCAAAGAACCTTGCGGACACGGCCTTTCGCGATACGGTTTCCGGAGCCGAAAGCCGGGGCTGGGGGGGTGGAAAATGAAGGAACGATGGCGGGCAAGCGGCCCGCCGGGCTGGCCTAGAAGTCCATGCCGCCCATGTCGCCGCCCATGCCGCCCATGCCCGGGGGCATGCCGCCGCCCGGCGGGCCGCCCTTCGCGCCCTTGCTGGACTTGCTGGCGATGACGTCGTCGATGCGCAGGATCATCGTCGCGACCTCGGTCGCGCCGCGGATGGCCTGGACCTTGCCCTTGAGCGGCTCCAGGACCTGGTTCTTCTTCATGTCCTCGACCTTGCCCGTGAAGACGTTCACGCCGGCCGTGACCTGCTTCTTGCCGTGCGCCTCGCGCAGGTCCACCAGGATGTTGATGGCGTCCAGGCCGGCGTTCTCCGCCAGCGTGCGCGGGATGACCTCGAGCGCGTCGGCGAAGGCCTCGATGGCCAGCTGCTCCCGGCCGCCCACCTGGGGGGCCCACTCGCGCAGGCGCAGCGCCACCTCCACCTCGGGCGCGCCGCCGCCGGCGAGCACCTTGCCGCCGTCCTCGACGACCGTGCTCGTCACGCCGAGCGCGTCGTGGAGAGTGCGCTCGACCTCGTCGATGACGTGCTCCGTGCCGCCGCGGATGAGGATGCTCACCGAGGTCGGCTTCGGGCAGCCCGTGACGAACGTCATGGCGTCCTCGCCGATCTTGCGCTCCTCGACGAGCTCGGCCTTGCCCAGGTCCTGCTTGTCCAGGTCGTCCAGGTTGCTGACGATGCGGCCGCCCGTGGCGCGCTCCAGCTTGTCCAGGTCGCTCTTCTTCACGCGGCGCACGGCGTAGATGCCGGCCTTCGCGAGGAAGTGCTGGGCGAGGTCGTCGATGCCCTTCTGCGTGAAGACCACCGTCGCGCCGCTGTCCTGCACCTGCTCCACCATGCGGCGGAGGATGTTCTCCTCCTCGCCGAGGAACTGGGCGAGCTTGCTCGGGTCGGTGATCTGGATGGTCGTGTCCACCTCGGGCTTCTTGACCTCCAGGGCCAGGTTCAGCAGGGCGATTTTGCCGTTCTTCATCGAGCGGGGCATGGCGCTGTGGACGCGCTCCTTGTCCACGATGATGCCCTCGATGAGCTGCGTGTCCGCGATGCTGCCGCCTTGCTTCTTGATGATCTGGATGTTGTCGATGTCCGCGACGACGCCGCCGTCGTCCTTCGTCTCCGTCACGGCGCGGATGGCCCGGACGCTGATGTCGGCGAGCAGCTCCTTGTCCGTGGAGGCGCTCTTGCTGTACATCGCCGTCGTCGGGATGATGCGCAGGTCCTTGTCGCTCTTCGTGTTGACCTCGACCGCGATGGACTTCAGGATCTCCACCGCCTTATCGGCGGCGATGCGGTAGCCCTTGACGATGAGCGTCGGGTGGACGTTCTCGATGAGGTCCTCGGCGTTCTTCAGCAGCTCGCCGGCCAGGACGACGGCGGTCGTCGTGCCGTCGCCCACTTCCTCGTCCTGGGCCTTGCTGACCTCGATGACCATCTTGGCCGCGGGGTGCTCGACGTCGATCTCCTTCAGGATCGTCGCGCCGTCGTTCGTGATGACGACGTCGCCGAGCGAGTCCACGAGCATCTTGTCCATGCCGCGGGGACCGAGCGTGCTGCGGACGGCGTCGGCGATGGCCCGCGCCGCCATGATGTTGTTGCTCTGCGCGCTGCGGCCACGGTCGCGCTGCGTGCCTTCCTTGAGGATGATGATGGGTTGGTTGCCCAGCATGATGGTCGACCTCCCGGATGCCCGGGATACGAGGCCGATACACCAGAGCTTCTATTTGAAGCTAATGCGCGCTTTGCCAGTGGAGCGTGGCACGCCTTGGCAGCCCTCGCCCCGAATAGTCTCAGCGGTTTCAACCAACCCCATACCAAACCCTCAAGAGGCGCACGCGCTTCGCCCGCCCACCATGAGCGAGAACACCTGCAGCTGCGGCCGCAGCTTCCCCGCGACCCTCGACGGCGCGTGGGCGGCGCGCGAGCACGCGGACGCGACCGGCCACGCCCTGGCGCGGCCCGCCATGCGGCGCACCCCGGCGCCGCGAGCGAGCCCGGCCTGAGACGAGCCTTTTCTTCAGCGCACCAGCGCGCCTGCGTAGTGCACCTGGCCAGCCTTGAGGCCGCCGACCTCGCGCGAGCGCGCGAAGGCGTGGTGCAGCTCGCCCTCCGGCCCGTACGCCAGGCCGACGTAGTCGAGCAGCTCGCGGTCGCCGCTGCACGACGCGCCCTTCGGGCAGAGCGGGCCGACCTTCACGGGCGTGCCGCTCGCCTGCGCCCAGGTCCACGGCTGGCCTTCGGCCTTGCGCTCGGCGACGTAGCTGGACCACGCCGTGTCCTTCGGCGCGGACTCCGGGTCGCCCTGCGCGTCGCTGCCGTACCAGCCCACGGCGAACTGCCCGTCGGCGCGGCCGGCGACCCAGGGCAGGAAGTTCAGCCCGGCGCTGCGCAGCGCGAGCGGGTCGCTCCACGTCAGGCCCTGGTCGCTGCTCTCGCTCGCCCACACCGTCATGTTCGCCCCGGTCCGGCTCGCCCAGGCCACGAGCATGCGGCCGTGCGCATCGCCCGCGCCCTGCACCGCCCACAGGTTGTTGAAGCCTTCCGGCACCTGGGCCACGGTGCGCGGGTACCAGCTCGTGCCGTTGTTCCCGCTGAGCATGACGCGCACCTCGCTCGGGTTGGCCCAGAAGTCGGTGCCCGGGCCCACGTCCGCGTAGGGCATGGCGAGCGTGCCGTCGCCCAGCAGGAAGGGATGCGCGATCTGGTAGCTGTGTCCGGGGATGGGCTCCGCCACCACGACCGGGCTGCCCCACGTCGCGCCGTGGTCGGTGCTGAACACGGCGTCGATGCTCATGATGCCCGGGCCGCGCCCGAACGGGTCGCCGAGCGCGATGAACTGGTTCTGCACCGGGTGGAAGTAGGCGTAGAACAGGCCGACGAAGCCGCCCTCGCCCGCGAGGAGCCACTGCCGGTCCACGCTGCCCGTGAGCCCGTCGAGCGTGGTGACGCTCGCGCTCGTCCACGTCGCGCCGCCGTCGTGGCTCGCCTCCACGAGATAGTTCCCGGCGCGCGGCGTGCCCGCGACCGGCGCGCCCCAGTTCCACCAGTCAGTGTAGTAGACCCAGCCGTCCTTGCTCGCGACGACGTCCGCATCGCTGCTGCCGAAGGGCCGGCGCGTCATGGGCAGGGAGCCGAGCGGCGTGTCGCGCTGCGGGGCGCGCAGGGTGTCCCACGTCGCGCCGTGATCATTGCTGCGCCACAGCCAGGCCGCGCCTTCGACCGCGTTGGGCCGCTCCTGCGAGCCCGCGACCGCGGTGATGAACACCGTGCCGTCGGGCAGGACCGCGACGTTCGGCTCCGCACCGGCGGTGGGCTGCTCCATCGCGACCGCGGGCAGGAAGCGCAGCGCGTCGCCGGCCAGGCTCGACGGGCCCAAGGCCTGCTGGCTCGTGGTCACGCAACCGCTCAGGGCCAACGCAACGAGCAGCACGACCGCGGCGCGCATCGCTCAGACCCCGGGGCCGGCGTAGTGCACGAGCGCGGTCGTCGCGTCGTTGCCGAGATCCTTGCTCACCGCGAACGCGTAGTGCACACGGCCACCGCCGTCGAAGGCCAAGCTGACGTAGTCGAGCAGCTCACGGTCATCGCGGCACGCTGCGCCAAGGGCGCACATCGGGCCGACCTTGACCGGCTCGCTGCGCGCCAAGCCGAGCTGCCACGTCGCCCCGTGGTCGGCGCTGCGCGCGGTGTAGGCGAGCCAGTGCGTATCGTTGTCCGCCTTCGCCGGGTCGCCCGTCGTATTGCTGCCGTACCAGCCCGCGGCAAGCGTGCCATCGCCGCGCGCCGTGACCCAGGGCAGGAAGTTGAGCCCTGCGCTGCGGATGGCGATGGGTGCGCCCCACGTCGCGCCGTCGTCGCTGCTGCGGCTGACCCACACATTCATCGTCGGGCCGTCGCGGCCGTTCCAGATGACATACGCGTTGCCCGCGGCGTCGGCCGCGCCCTCCACGGGCCACACCGCCTCGAAGCTTTGCGGCACCTCGGCGACGCGGCGTTGCGACCAGGTCTTGCCTTGGTCCTTCGAGATGGCGACGGTGACGATGCCCGGGTCGCGCAGGTAGTTGCCCGCGACGTCGCCGTACGGCATCATGAGCGTGCCATCGCTGAGCAGGAAGGGCTTGCCGTGCAGCATCTCGTGCATGCGCAGCGGGGGTGTGACCGTGACCGGCTGGGACCAGCTCGCGCCGTGGTCGGTGCTCAGCACGGCGTTGATGGTCATGAGGTAATCCGAGCGGCCCATCAGCGGGTCGTTGAGCAGCGGGACGACCGTGTTCCCCACAGGGTAGTAGTAAGCGTAGAACAGGCCGACGAAGCCGTTCTCGCCCGCGACTAGCCATTGGCGGTCCACGCCGTTGAGGGCGTCGACGGTCGTGATGGGGCTGCTCTCCCAGGTCTGGCCGCCGTCGCCGCTGCGTTCGACAAGGAAGTTTCCCGGGCCGAAGAAGCCGGCGATCCACCAATCGGTGTAGTAGACCCAGCCGTCCGGGCTGGTGATGACATCCGCGTCGCAGGAGCAGAAGCCCCCGCCCAGGGGCGTCGCGCCGCGGAGCGGGCCGGGCTGGCGGAGCGTGTCCCACGCCGCGCCTTGGTCCTTGCTGCGCCACAGCCACGCGCCGCCCTGCTGCGCGTTGGGGCCGCCGGCGTCGCCGGCCACGGCGGCGATGAACAGCGTTCCATCGGGGAGGACCGCGATGTTCGGCTCGCCGGCAAAGCCCTGTTCGTGCAACGCCTTGTCCACGCCGAGTACGGGCAGCGGAACGGACAGGCTGGAGGTGGCCAACGGCTGGCTCGTGCTGACGCAGCCGGCCAAGGCGAGGACGAGCAGCGGGACCAGTCCGAGCGCAGCGAGCAAGCGCATGGCCCGTAGTCCGGCTGCCGGCTCAAGTAGATTGCCGCGACGCGTTCACCCGAGGAGGCGGGCCACCGCCACGTGCCCCCGGGGCTGGCCGTCGCCGGGCTCGGAGAAGGCGAACGCCGCCAGCAGCGCGCCGTCGGGGAGGTAGGCAAGCCCGGGGAAGTCGAGGAGCTCGCGGTCCTTCGGGCAGCTGCCCCCGTAGGGGCAGAGCGGGCCCTCCTTGAGCGGCGTGTCGCGCATCGGGCCGAGGACGAACGGC
Organism: Halobacteriales archaeon; assembly: GCA_020201485.1. Classification (GTDB taxonomy): domain Archaea; phylum Thermoplasmatota; class SW-10-69-26; order JACQPN01; family JAIVGT01; genus JAIVGT01. The sequence continues at coordinate 1,185 of JAIVGT010000037.1, read as the reverse complement.
TCGCCCGGGGCCCGACGCAACGCCACGACGCCCCGCCACGCCGAGGGTCCCGGTGCGTCCATCGGTTCGCCCGTCGCCTCGCTCCCGTACCAGGCGATGGCCACCTCGCCGTCGCGCGCCGCGACCCATGGGAAGAGCTGCGTTCCGTTCATGGGCTCCAGGATCGGGACCCACGTCGCGCCGCCGTCCCCACTCTCTGCGGCGCGCAGCGTATGGTTCCCCGCATGGACCGCAGACCAGGCGAGCACGATGTGCCCCGCGGCGTCGACATCGCCCTGGACCGGCCAGAACGTCTTGATCCCATCGGGCTCCGGCGCGACCGGCAGGCTGCGCCACGTCTTCCCGCCGTCGCGCGACACGGCCAGGGCGACCGAGCTGGCATTGCCCGGGAAGGCGTGGTCGGCGTAGGGCAGCACCATGCCGCCGTCCGGCATCCGGCGCGGGTGCCCGATGAAGTGGAAGTGGCCCGTCTCCGCGGCGACGACGTCCACGGGCGCGGACCACGTCGCGCCATGGTCGGCGCTCAGCACCGCGCGCAGCGCGTTGCCGCGCGGCACCACGTCCGAGGTCGCGTCGCCCCCGAGCCCGGTCGCGTACACGGGCGCCCGCTGCCAGGAGTAGGCGAGCATGAGGAAGCCGTCCGCGCCGGCGAGGAGCCACTGGCGGTCGATGCCGGTCGTGCCGTCGAGCGTCGTGACGGGCGCGCTCGTCCACGTGCTCCCGCCGTCGCTGCTGCGCTCGACGAGGTAGCTGCCCGCCGAGGCGTAGTAGCCGAGGCCCCCAGCGCCCACGTACTGGCCGTCGACCCAGCCGTCGCTGTAGTATACCCAGCCGTCCGGGCTGGTCGCCACGTCGCTGTCGCAGGAGCAGAACGACAGGCCGGGCCGGCCGCTGTGCTCGGGCCCTCGCAACTTATCCCACGTCGCGCCGGTATCCTTGCTCCGCCACAGCCAGCCCGCGCCCTGGACCATGTTGGGCCGGTCCTCTCCGAAGCTCGTGGAGACGACGAACACGGTGCCGTCGGGCAGGACGGCGACGCTCGGCTCGGCGCCGAAGCCGTCCTGCGGCAAGGCCACCTCAGGGGCGAAGCGCAGGCGCGGGACCTCGACCGACGGGAGCATCGAAGGCGCGATGGGCGCGCTCTGACTGATGCAGCCCGCCAAGGTCAGGGCAAGGATCGGCACC
>JAIVGT010000187.1 GCA_020201485.1 Halobacteriales archaeon | reverse complement strand
CTCGTGACGCGCGCGGAGGCGGTGCGGTTCCTCGACGACATCCTGGCCGGCTTGGCCACCGCGCACGACCACGGCATCGTGCACGGCGACATCAAGCCGGGAAACGTCCTGCTGACCGCGGACGGCCGCGCCAAGGTGGCCGACTTCGGCTCGGCCTACGCCGTGGGAGCCGGCCTCACGATGGGGGCGCTGCCGAGCCGCGCCGGCCCGGCGACGCTGCTGTACATGGCCCCGGAGCAGGTCGAAGGGCAAGCGCCTTCGGTCTCGTCCGACCTGTACGCGGTCGCGGCCATCGCCCACGAGCTCCTGGCCGGCAAGCACTACATCGAGACGCGGGGCAAGAGCGACTTCCAGCTCATGGAGGCGATCCTGCGCGCGCCCCCGAGGCCCCCGGCAAGCGTGCCCCCCAGGCTGCAGGCCTGGCTCATGCGCGGCTTGGCGAAGCGCCCGGAGGAGCGCTGGCCGAGCGCCGCCGCGATGCGGGAGGGTCTGCGCAGCGCGAACCCGGGCGTCCCGCGGACGGTCAATCGCTCCTGAACAGCAGCAGCGTGCGCCCGAGGCCGACGACGTCGCCGTTGCGGAGCGAGGCCGAGCCGCCGCGGGGGAGCTGCTCCCAGTTGAGCTCCGTGCCGTTCTTGTTGCTGCGCAGGTCGAGCAGCTCGAAGCCCGCCCGCGGCAGGACCTCGGCGTGCTCCATGGACACGAACGGGTCGTGGTCGAGGCACACCGGCAGCCCCGCGCGCCGGCCGATGACCCACCCCCGCCCCTCCTCCATGGCCTTGCGCTCCAGCGCGTACGTCGTCCCGAGGTGCGGCCCGTACACCATGATGAGCCGCGCTCCCGCGTTGCGCGCCGCGCCCCGCGGGGTGCGCCCGGTCATCGTCGCCTCCGCCGGGAGGCTCACCGTCGGCCTGAGGCGCGTGACGCGGCGCAGCTCCTCGCCGATGGCGAAGAGCATGCGGTGGTCCACGACGTGCCGCTCCGCGCCCCCGCCACCGGCGCGGGCTCGCTGCGCGCGCACCATGCCCGCGCTCTCCAGCCGGGCCAGGTGCTTGCGCACGGCCTGGCTGGAGATGGGCCGCTCCGCGCGGAACCCGCCGCGCGCCCGGCCGCGGAGCTCGATGTCGCTGACGAGGCGCGGCTCGCGCAGGATGTGCAGCAGCTCGAGGCGCGTCGGGTTGGCGAGCGCCTCGAGGTAGCCGGCGAGCACGGCGTAGTCGAGCGGCTCCTCCGATCGGGGAGGGTCCATGGGCGACCACATGGGGAGCACCGCTTAAGCCTGCCGCGCCTCACCCCTGCAGGAGGAGCCGCCAATCGTACGCGTTGCCGCTGCTCTTCATGCAGAACCAGAGGAGGTCGGCGTTCCCCGGGGCGGACGCGACGAACTGCATCGTCCCGCGGTGCGCGGCATCGCATCCGCCGAGGGCCGTGCTCTCCAGCTGCAGGCCGCCGTTCACGTCGAGCTTGGCGCCCGGGTGGGGCGTGCCGATGCCGACGTTGCCGCCGTGGCTGAGGACGAGGATGTTGTCGCTCGGCGTGTTCCCGGCGTCGTTCATGCCGGTGAACTTGAGGGCATCGCCGTTCACGTATTCCAGGAACGCGCGGTGGTCCTGGGGGCCCTGCGTGTCCTGGAAGTTGACGCCGGCGTCGTCGGAGCCTTCGAGGAGGAGCCGCGCCGCGCCGCCCTTGACGTGCAGCCCGGAGCCTCCGGCCGAGCCGAGGGCCGTCTTGAATGGACGGAGCGTGCCGACGCCGACGCTGCCGCCGTTGACGTTCAGGAACGTGTCTGCGGTCGCGCTGATGCGCGTGCCCTGCGCCCCGGTCGGTCCGTACAGGCTCATCTCCGCGTCCACGCCGTTCGCCCAGTCGAAGGCGAACCGCCCGGTCCCGTCGGCCGCCCGGAACTGCACGCCGCCCGGCACCCCCGGCCCGTTCTCGCCCACGCCCGGGCCTTGGACGGTCAGCAGACCGTTCGGCGGAGCCGGGCCGATGGCCAGGGCGCCGCCGACCGCCGCCCGGCCGGACAG
>JAIVGT010000227.1 GCA_020201485.1 Halobacteriales archaeon | reverse complement strand
TTCCCGCACGACGGGCGCATGGACACCTACCTGCGCGCCACGCAGCGCGAGGCCCTGGCGCAGCTCGCCGACCGGTTCCACCACCTGCTCACCGCCGACGCCGAGGCCCAGGCGGACCCGGCGAGCTACTACGACAAGGTCGTGGAGATCGACCTGAGCACGCTCGAGCCGCACCTCGTCGGGCCGCACACGCCCGACCTGGCGCGCCCCATCAGCGACGTGCCCGCGGCCGCGGCGAAGGAGCACTACCCGGACCGCATCAGCGTGGCGCTCATCGGGAGCTGCACGAACAGCAGCTACGAGGACATGGCGCGCGCCGCGCACATCGCCCAGCAGGCCAAGGACCACGGCCTGCGCATGGCCACGCCCCTGCTCGTCACGCCCGGAAGCGAGCAGATCCGCGCCACCATCGAGCGCGATGGCCTGCTCCAGGTCTTCGAGTCCGTGGGCGCGACCGTGCTCGCGAACGCGTGCGGGCCGTGCATCGGGCAGTGGCGCCGGCCGGAGCTGAAGCCGGGCGAGGTCAACACCATCGTCACGAGCTACAACCGGAACTTCCCCGCGCGCAACGACGCCAACCCGGCGACGATGGCGTTCATGGGCAGCCCGGAGATCGTCATCGCCTACGGGCTGAGCGGGCACCTCGGCTTCAACCCGCTGCGCGACGAGCTCACGGGCAGCGACGGCAAGCGCTTCAAGCTCCACCCTCCGCCGCCCGCGCCCGAGGTGCCGCCGAACGGCTTCGTGCGCGCCTTCGAGGGGTACATCCCGCCGCCGCCGACCGGCCGCGACGTGCCGCTCGCCCTGCGCAAGGGGAGCGAGCGGCTCGCCCCGGTGGAGGCGTTCGCCGCCTGGGACGGCCAGGACTTCGACGGCCTGCCCGTGCTCCTCAAGGCCAAGGGCAAGTGCACCACGGACCACATCAGCCCGGCCGGAAGCTGGCTCCGCTACCGCGGGCACCTGGACAAGATCAGCGACAACATGTTCCTCGGCGCGAACAACGCCTTCACCGGGAAAGCCGGGACCGGGCTGAACCAGCTCAACGGCGCGGAGGAGGAGCTGCCCCGCATCGCCCGGCAGTACAAGGCGAAGGGCCTGCGCTGGGTCGTCATCGGCGACGAGAACTACGGCGAGGGCAGCTCGCGGGAGCACGCGGCCATGAGCCCGCGCTTCCTCGGCGCAGCCGCCATCATCGCCCGCAGCTTCGCCCGCATCCACGAGTCGAACCTGAAGAAGCAGGGCGTGCTCGCGCTCACCTTCGGCAACCCGGCGGAGTACGAGGCTCTGCGCAGCGACGACCGCATCGGCCTGCACGTGCACGACCTCGCCCCGGGCCGGGAGGTGCTGTGCACCGTGACGCACGCCGACGGGACGACGCAGACGCTGAAGCTCCGGCACACGCTGAACGCGGAGCAGGTGCTGTGGTTCCGCGCGGGCAGCGCCCTGAACCTCCTCCGGACGCGACAGGCCCATTCGGCCTAGGGGAGCGCCGGGAAGCTCCATGAGGGCCGAGGGCTTGTGAGCAGCGTGGCCAGCCCGCCCGCGATGTTCTGCGAGCACCGCAGGCTCCGCACCGTGTGCCCGGAGTGCAAGCTGGCGCTGCAGCCCGTGCGCGAGCCGACGCACGTGGACCTGCCGAGCGGCCGGGCCGAGGCCCTGCCCCGCTCCGCGCCGGGCGAGGAAGCCGAGCCGGGAGAGCAGCGGGCGCGCGGCCCGGGCAAGCCCCTCATGCCGCTGCGCAAGCGCGCACGCAAGGCGACGCGGGCCGAGGCGGAAGCCGCGGAAGCGTGGTGGGTCAACAAGCGCTAGGCTGCGCCCCGCGCCGCGCGCCGCTGCCGGACGACCCAGAGCACGACGACGAGCGCGCCCGCCGCCACGAGGACGATCTCATAAGGCTCGAGCGTGGCGCGGATCAGGTCCCAGCGCGGCCCGAGCTGCAGGCCGGCCCAGGCGAGGAGGGCGTTCCAGCACGCCGCGCCGAGGATGGTCGCGGCCAGGAACCTTCCCAGGGGCATGCGCGCCACCCCCGCCGGGATGCTGATGATGTGGCGCACCACGGGGACGAAGCGCGCGACGAGCACGGCCCACGCCCCGCGCCGCGCGAAGAACTCCTCCGTCCACGCCAGCTCGTGCTCGCGGATGAGGAGGTAGCGCCCGTACCGCAGGAGGAGCGGCCGGCCGCCGTACACGCCGATGGCGTAGCTCAGCAGGGAGCCGGCGATGCTCCCGAGCACGCTCGCGACGATGACGAGGTCGAGGCGGAACGCGCCGAGGTACACGAGGTAGCCGGCGAACGGCATGACCGCCTCGCTCGGCACAGGGAGGAGCATGCTCTCCGCCGCCATGAGCAGGGCCACGCCCGGATAGCCGAGCGCGCCGATGATGCTCACGGCGAGGTCCACGAAGGCGCCGAGCAGGGCCACGGGCCCGGACCGCGCCCCGCGTATTTGGCAGCTTTGCGAGGCGGGCGCGACGTCCGAAGGAAAGCCTCATTTTGCGAGGGCCGATGCCGCACCATGCGTGCGCGCTGGGCCTCGCGACGCTCCTGCTCCTCCCCGGGCTCGCCGTCTCCGTCCCCTGCGTGCACGGCACGCGCGGCACCCGCACCGAGGCGTGGCAGGGCACGGACACGCCCGTCGGGGTGTCGCTTGGGTACGACGAGGCGGCGCTCGGCATCGAGACCCTGCCGCGGGGCGTCGAGGTCCCGGCTTAGCCGTACACTTCGTCGAGCGTGCGGTGCATCCGTCCGCGGTACCACGTGTACGTCTCGCGCAGGATGCCGAGCATCTGCGGCCGGAGCATGGCCGGCGCGCGGAGGAGCTGGGGCTCGGTCTCGGCGAGGACGATGATGGCCTCGCTCGCCTGGCACTCGCGTTCGATGTGGCTCTGCGCCTGGGGGCGCGACGGGCACACGCTGCGCATGAGCTCGCCGTAGCTGCTGCCCATGCCGTGGTGCACCATGAGGGCGATGGGCTCGACGCGGGCGAAGTAGCCGTCGCGGATGTGGCCGCGCAGCTCGCTGAAGCGCGGGTGCTTCGGGTCGGCGCGGGCGTAGGCCTCGTCCTCGGCCAGGTACTTGTGGAAATGGTCGTCGATGACGTCGTGGCCCGCGTCGTGCAGGCGCGCCGCGGCGATGACGTGGTCCAGCCGGCGGTGGGCGCGCTTCACGACCTGGTCGTGCCCGAGGTGCTTGGCCGCCGCGCCGGCGAGCGGGTTCAGGAGCAGGCCGCCCAGGCCGGTGAACAGCGCGCCCGCGCGCTGCTCGAGGAACTTCGCGCCCTCCTCGACGTCGCGCTGCATCTGCTGCCGCACGATGGCCTCGTTGCGCGCCATGCGCTCCGGCTGGCTCACGGCCCCGCGCACGTCGCTGCGCGCTTAAGACTTTCGTCGGCAGCGGCCCGGCGTCCCTCGGCGGTTGCCCGCCACGAGGCGCGTGCTTTATAGCGGCGACAAGGATGCGCGCCCGAGCATCATGCAGGCCAGCGCCCACGGCCAGCGCATCACCGTCCAGGACGGGAAGCTCCGCGTCCCGGACCACCCCATCATCCCCGTCATCGTCGGCGACGGCACCGGACCGGACATCATGAACGCCGCCCTGCCCGTGCTCCAGGAGGCGGTGCGCAAGGCCTACCACGGCAAGCGCGAGCTCGTCTGGCGGAAGGTCCTGGCGGGCGAGGAGGCCATCAAGCAGACGGGCCAGCCGCTGCCGGACGCGACGCTCGCCATCATCCGCGAGCACCTGGTCGCGCTCAAGGGCCCGCTCACCACGCCGGTGGGCACGGGCTTCCGCAGCGTGAACGTAGGCCTGCGCCAGGCCCTCGACCTGTACGCCTGCGTGCGGCCGGTCTATCACATCCCCGGCGTGCCGGCGCCGGTCAAGGAGCCGGAGAACATGGACCTGGTCATCTTCCGGGAGAACCTGGAGGACGTGTACGCGGGCGTGGAGTTCGCGGCCGGCACCCCGGAGCAGGCCAAGCTGCGGCGCTTCCTCATCGACGAGCTGAAGGTCAAGGCGGAGAAGGTGCGCGAGGACGCGGGCATCGGCATCAAGCCCATGAGCCGGTGGGAGAGCCAGCGCCTCGTGCGCAAGGCCCTGCGCTACGCCGTCGCCAAGCAGCGCCGCAGCGTCACGCTCGTCCACAAGGGCAACATCATGAAGTACACCGAGGGCGCGTTCCGCGACTGGGGCTACGAGGCGGCGCGCGAGCCCGAGTTCGCCGGCAAGGTCCTGACGGAGCAGGAGGTCGCGGACAAGCACGGTGGCAAGGCCCCGCCGGGCATCGTCGTGGTCAAGGACCGCATCGCCGACAACATGTTCCAGCAGCTGCTGACGAAGACGGACGAGTACGACGTCCTCGCCACGCCGAACCTGCACGGCGACCTGTTGAGCGACGCCGCCGCGGGCCAGATCGGCGGCCTGGGCATGGCCCCTGGTGGGAACATCGGCGACCACATGGGCGTATTCGAGGCCACGCACGGCACCGCCCCGAAGTACGCGGGCAAGGACGTCATCAACCCCGGCTCGGTCATCCTGAGCGGGGTGATGATGCTGGAGCACCTCGGCTGGGACGAGGCGGCCAAGCTCGTGCGCGACGCCGTGGCCAAGACCATCGCCGGCAAGGTCGTGACCTACGACCTCGCCCGGGAGATGCCGGGCGTGCAGCCGGTGAAGTGCAGCGAGTTCGGCAAGGCCATCATCGGGAACCTGTAGCTCAGCGCGGCCGCGGGCCCGCGGGCTCGGGGCGCTGCGGCTCCTCGATGGGCGCGCGGGAGCCCCGGAACGGCCGGCGCGCCTCAGCGGACCTGGCCGGCGCGTGCAGCGGCTCGTCACCCACCGCGTCGTCGGGGATCTCCTCCCGCGCCGGCCAGAAGGCGCGCCAGGCGGCGTCGGTGCGCGCGGCGAAGCCGGGCTCTTGCCGGGCCTCCGAGGCGGCGTCGTTCTCGGTCGGGAGCCGGAGGCGGCGCGCGATGACGTAGCCGGCGGCAGCGGGCACGAGGGCGGCGACCGCGGCCAGCAGCAGGTCCACCATCGCCCCGGGAATGCCTGCTGGGGCAAGGAACGCGCCGAAGCTGGTCAAGCGCCCGGGGCGGCCCTGGCGCCCCTGGCGCTTCGGCCCGCGGGGTTTTTCGGGGGCTGGGCCCATGCCCGGCGCGTGGTCGAGCCGCTCAAGGTCCGCAACCGCACCCGCCTGCGCGAGAAGGACGCGGAGCAGCTCGCGCGCGACCTGGAGCAGCGCCTCGGGGCCCGGCCCTGGCCCGACGCCACCCCCGTGGACCGGGGCGAGAGCCAGCTCGGCGACGTGCTGGTGTGGAAGAACCGCGTCATGGCCCTGGTCGTGAAGGGCGAGGCCGGGGAGCGCGTCATGCTCAGTGTGCGCGGCCTGCTGGAGGCGAAGCCGGCGCGGGGCTGCGTGACCGTGGACATGGGCGCGGTGAAGTTCGTCAACAACGGCGCGGACATCATGGGCCCGGGCATCGTCGAGGCAGACGTGGCGCTGCAGCCGGGCGACCTGCTCTGGGTGCGCGACGAGCGCAACAAGCGCCCGCTGGCGGTTGGCCAGGCATTGGTGCCGGGCACGGAGATGGCGAAGCAGCCGGGGAAGAAAGTGAAGAACCTGCACCGCGTCGGCGACCCGCTATGGGACTGGGAGCCGTGAATCCGGTCGCATTCCCGCCGGGGAGCCCGCTTCATTTCGCGCTCTTTATATTCGTGCGCGGGCCTTGCGGGCTCCGGTAGGAGGGATGCAGGGATGGGCCTTGTGAAGCGCCTCATGGGTGAGGAGAAGACGACCTCGAAAGCCGATTTCATGGACCTCGGCGAGTACAACGTCGAGGTGAAGCAGGACGAGCCGGCCAGCACGCTCATCAAGGTCGCGGAGCTGTCGCGCATCGAGGATGTCGCCGACCTGGCGGAGCAGGTCTACGGCGGCCACATCCTCATCCTCGACATCAGGCCCGTGGCCAAGGACGAGTTCCAGCTCAAGCGCGTGACGGCCGAGCTGAAGAAGGTCGCGAGCGACGTGGGCGGCGACGTGGCCGGCATCGGTGACGGCCTCATCGCCATCACGCCCCGCGGCATCAAGGTCGACCGGCAGAAGATCCGGCTCAGCGCCTGATCCCGCCCGGCCCGTCCGCTGCGCGAGCAGCGCTCCTTTTCCCCCAACCTTCATGCCAGCGCGCCGCTTCCCCCGCGCGTGGTCCAGCGGGAGCTGAAGGTCGACGCGCGCTGCCCCGCCTGCCAGTCCATGGGGCTGATGCTGCGCACGATGACGCAGACCATGCCCTACTTCGGCGACGTGCTGCTGACCACGGTGCAGTGCGACGCGTGCGGCTTCAAGCACAGCGACACCATGGTCATGACCCAGCGCCCGCCGGCGCGGCACACGCTGCGCGTCGCGGAGAAGCAGGACCTGGAGGCGCGCGTCGTGCGCTCCCACAGCGGCACGTACCGCATCCCGGAGCTGGGCTTCGCCGCGGAGCCGGGCGAGGGGAGTGAGAGCTTCGTCAGCAACGTCGAGGGCGTTCTCGGCCGCGTGCAGGAGGTGCTGGTGCGGGCGCGCCTGATGTTCCCGGACGTGGCGCGGCAGGCGCGGGCGGAGGAACTGCTCGCCTTGCTCGCGCGCATGGTGCAGGGCGAGGAGCCCTTCACCCTCGTCCTCGAGGACCCGTTCGGCAACAGCGCCATCCTCAGCGAGCGCACGCAGGTCGAGGCCTTGACCGAGGCGCAGGCGAGCGAGCTGCGCACGGGCATGACCATCCTCGACGTCGAGGACCTTCAGGGCTGAGCTTCCGCGGCGCGCATGCGCTGCCGCAGCCAGAGCGCGGCCAGGCCGAGCGCGGCGACGAGGACGAGCAGCGCCAGGCCGAGGTAGAGCAGCGTCGGGTCCGCGACGGGGGCGGGAGCGGCCTCGATGGGCGCGGCGGCGATGCGGGGCGTGGCCTGCGCCGGGCCGGCCTGCGTCGCCTCGCCGGCGAGCCGCGCGTACTCGGCGAGCGTGACGAAGCCGCCGAGCAGGGCGCCGAAGGCGGCGCTGAACAGCAAGGCGATGGTGACGCGCTCCGGGTGGAGCAGCCGGCGCCCCTTCCAGCTCAGCGCGTAGTAGACCCATTTCCGGTCCTCGTCGTCGAGCTTCTTCACCAGGCCGCTGGCGACGAGCTTCTCGCAGTGCTCGAACACGGTCGCCTTGTTCAGGTCGAGGCGGCGGCCGAGCTCGCTCACGGTCATGTTGCGCTCGTCCAGGGCGCGCAGGATGGCGAGGCGCGTGTCGCTGGCC
>JAIVGT010000226.1 GCA_020201485.1 Halobacteriales archaeon | reverse complement strand
GACCTGGGCTGCGAGGCGAGCGTCATCGGCATGGCCCTCTACACGCACCGCATCGACCTGCGCGAGGCCCTCGAAGCCCTGAGGGCACCATGACCGAGATCACGCGCGCCACGCGGGAGACGCAGGTACGCGTCCGCGTGGGTGGCGGGAACGGGGCCGGGCGCATCGCCGTGCCGGACGCGATGCTGCAGCACATGCTGGAGAGCCTGCAGCGCTGGAGCGGCATCCCGTTCGCGGTCGAGGCCTCGGGCGACGACCGCCACCACCTCCTGGAGGACGTGGGCATCACCCTCGGCCAGGCGCTGCGCGAAGGCCTGGACATGGAGCGGTGCGAGCGCGTGGCGCACGCCGTCGTGCCCATGGACGAGGCATTGGTGGGGGTGGCTGTCGACCTCATCGACCGGCCGTACTTCCACGGCGCACTGCCCGACCCGCTCCTCACGCACTTCCTCCAGAGCCTGGCGCACGAGGGCCGGTTCAACCTGCACGTGGACGTCATCCGGGGCACGCACGAGCACCACGTGTGCGAGGCGGCGTTCAAGGGCCTCGGCATCGCCTTGCGCAAGGCGTTGGAGCCGCGGGCTGACCCCCTGAGCACGAAAGGGAAGGCGCGGGTGCGCCGGAACTGACGTCGGGATCGCGCCCGGCCCTCGCGGGCAGGGCCTTGCGCTCCACGCGCCCTCAGCGGCCCGACTTCAGGCCGAGCTTCTTGCGCAGCTTCGTCGCCGCGCCCCGCTTCGCGATGCGGCCCTTGCCGCGCTTCGCCGTCGTGGCGCGGGAGCGCACGCCGCGCATGCGCGCCGCGTAGCGGCGCTGCGCGAGCTGCTTGGCGGTCAGCTTCTTCTTGCGGCCCACGGCCTTCTTGCGAGCGGCCATGCTGCGCGCACCGATGTGCTCCGGCATGAACCTTGCCCATTTGCGCGCGACGCCCGCGGCGGTCATCCGTCGCGCGATCCGAAGATGCCGCAGGGCGCGCGCGTCCGGGGCGGCCTCGGCGGCGACCGAGCGGAAGGTTGTGCCCATGGCGCGAGGCGCGCGCTGCACCGGCCCGCGCCGTCCGCTGACCGGAAGTTCCATTGGCATGGCAGACGTGGGCCCCGCGTTGCTCAAGAAGCGCAACATCCCCTGCCTTGACGTGGACCGGGGCAAGGTCGTGAAGGGCGTGAACTTCAAGGGCCTGCGCCAGGTGGGCGACCCGGTGGACATGGCGAAGGCGTACGAGGAGCAGGGCGCGGACGAGCTCGTCTTCCTCGACATCAGCGCGAGCAAGGAGGGGCGCAAGGCCTTGCTGCCCGTCATCACGGCGACCGCGGAGCAGCTGTTCATCCCGCTCACCGTCGGCGGGGGCGTGAGCACGGCGGCGGACGTGGACGCGCTGCTGCGCGCCGGGGCGGACAAGGTCGGCATCAACACCGGGGCGGTGAAGGACCCGCGCGTGCTCGGCTATGCCGCGCGCGAGTTCGGCGCGCAGTGCGTCGTGCTCGCCTTGGACGCGAAGCGGGAGGAGGAGCGCTGGGCGGTGTACACGCACGGCGGCTCGCAGCGCACGGAGCTCGAGGCCGTCGCCTGGGCGCGCAAGGCCGCGGCGCTGGGCGCGGGGGAGATCCTGCTCACGAGCATGGACCGCGACGGCACGAAGGACGGCTACGACCTGCCGCTCACGCGCGCCGTGACGAAGGCGGTGAAGGTGCCCGTCATCGCCAGCGGCGGGGCGGGCAACGCGCAGCACATGGCCGAGGTGCTGAAGGAAGGCGCGGACGCCGCGCTCGCCGCGAGCATCTTCCACTTCGGGGAGCTGACGGTGCGGCAGGTGAAGCGGAAGCTGCGCAAGGCGAAGGTGGAGGTGCGGCTGTGAACCCGGACTGGGCGAAGATGCAGGGCCGGCTCCCGGCCATCGTGCAGGATGCGGACACCCTCGACGTGCTCATGCTCGCCTACGTGAGCCCGGAGGCGCTCGACCTCACGCGCAGCACGGGCCAGGCGCACTACTTCTCCCGCAGCCGCGGACGGCTCTGGCGGAAAGGCGAGGAGTCGGGCAACGTGCAGCACGTGCGCAACCTCACGTTGGACTGCGACGGGGACGCGCTCCTCCTCGGCGTGCGCCAGGAAGGCGTGGTCTGCCACACGGGGAAGGCGACGTGCTTCCACCACCCGCTCCTCGGCCAGCCCCCGGCGCTGCAGCAGCTCTGGCGCACCATCACCGAGCGGAAGGCGAAGCCGGAGGGCTACACGGGCAAGCTCCTCGCGGACGAGAACCTGCGCCTGAAGAAGCTCGCTGAGGAGGCCGGGGAAGCCATCATGGCCGTGAAGGACCGCGACCGCGCGCACGCCGTGCGGGAGTTTGCCGACCTGCAGTACCACATGTGGGTCGCCATGGCGGCGATGGACATCAGCCCGGGCGACGTGGCGGAGGAGCTGGCGAAGCGCGCCCAGGCCTAGGGCGGCGCGGCGCGCAGCAGCTCGACGATGAAGATGAGCCACTTGCCGCTCAGGCAGGTCTGCTGCAGGGGCCCGCAGGCGGCGGTGCCGTAGCCGTTCTCCGGCGGCACGAGCACGGTGCGCGACTCGCCCACGCGCAGGCCGCGCGCGCCGTCGCTGAACCCGGTGACCACGCAGTTCGTGCCCGGCGGGCGCTGGGCCACCGGCTTCTGGCAGTCCGGGTTGTCGAGGATGAAGCTCAGGGGGCGGTAGCGCTCCGGCGCGCGGTCGAACGTCAACCGGTCGGGGAAGGTGTGGATGCTGGCGTTCGCGGTCAGGGCGTACCGGTCGGCGTCGAACAGCCGGCCATCGGTGAGCATGCCGGTGTAGTGGAGCGTGACGTTCGTGCCGGGCACAGCCTCCGCGCCGAGCTGCGCCAGGTGGAGCACGAGGGGCACGCTCGCCTCCGCCGGGCCGCTGCGGAGCACGGCGCGGAACGGCACGTCCCCGGCGCTGTCGTTGGCGGGCGTGACGCGGAACGAGAACACCTCGGAGCCGTTCGCCGGCACGATGCGCGTCGTGTACGCCTGGGGGATGGTGACGAACGCGGGCAGGTCGGGGAAGTTCAGGGCCCACGTCCAGCCGCTCGGGACCTCCAGGCTCGCGTTCACCTCCTCGCGCAGGTTGCCCGTGTTCTCCACGACGACGCTCACCAGCTCGCCCCGCCCGCCGGTGGCGTTCCACACCTGCTGGTAGGCCCAGGCGTTGAGCCCGGCGCGCACCTGCGAGGCGTTGCGCACGGCGTCCACGACCTCGGTACGCACGATGCCGATGTCCTCCACGGGCACGTCCGCCACCGGAGCGGCGCTCGTCTTCGCGTTGCCGATGGCCCGCACCACCTCCATGCCCCGCACGACGCGGCCGAAGGCGGCGTACTTGTCGTCGAGCGCGGGCTGGGCGCTGAGCGTGATGAAGAACTGGCTGCTGGCGCTGTTCGGCTCGCTCGGGCGCGCCATGCCGACCACGCCCGGCCCGTCGAAGCGCAGGGCGCGCGTGTATTCGTCGGGGATGCGCGCCAGGCCGGGCTGGCCCTGGCCCCACGTGTCGCGGCCCTTGCTCGGGTCCTTCGTGTTCGGGTCGCCGCCCTGGATCATGAAGCCGGTCGGGGGCTGCTTCTCCGGGCCGATGACGCGGTGGAACTTCGTGCCCTCGTAGAAGTGGTTCCGCGCGTATTGCAGGAAGTTCTCCGCGGTCGCCGGCACCATCTCGTCGTACACCTCGAACCAGATGTCGCCGTGGTCCGTGCCCAGCCTCACCAGCGGGTAGAAGCCGGCCGGGGGCGGGCCGGTGGGCGGTGCTGGGCCGATGCCCGGGGCGGCGCAGCCCGCAAGGGCGAGCGTGAGGAGGAGCAACCCCACGGCCGCCGCACGCACCTAGACCACGCTCACACGCACCATCTCGACCGGCTGGTCTGGGCAGTTGGGGCCTTGATCTCCGCCCTGGCACATCCGGTCGGTGCCCGGCTTGTAGAAGTGGACCGGCACGTTCTGGATGCGGTCTACCACGTCGCGCCCCTGGTAAACGATGCCGAACACGGCGTAGCCGGCGCCCGACTGGGGGCTCGGGTCGAGGAACGAATTGTCCACGAAGTTGGTGAAGAACTCCGTCTGGGCCGAATTGGGGTCCTGCGTGCGCGCCATCGACAGCGTGTAGGCGCGGTTCAAGCAGCCGGAGGACGCGGCCTCGTTCACGATGGGGCCGTGCGTCGGCTCCTTCGCCTGTTTCGTGGTGTTGTCGAACTTGCCGCCCTGCGCCATGAACCCCTTGACGATGCGGTGCAGGACGACGTGGTCGAAGAAGCCGTCCTGCGCGTACATCTTGAAGTTGGCCGCCGTCTTGGGCGCGGCGTCGTCGAACAGCTCGACCTTGAAGGTGCCGAGGTTCGTCTCCACCTGGACGCGCGTGTGGCCGGCGGCGGTGCCTTTCGCGTCCTGCTCCAAGGCGGCGCAATCGGGCTTCGCGCCGGGGGTTCCGCCGCCGGTCGTGTTGCCGCCGGTGCCGCCGGTGCCGCCCGTGGTATTGCCCGGTGCGGGCGGGGGAGGCGTGCCCGTGCAGCCGGCGAGGACGAGCGCGAGCAGGGCGAGGCAGGAGAGGGCCGCGCGCATCTCAGGCACCCTGGACACGAGCCTTGACGATGATGGCATCCGTCGGCGTCGGCCGGTCGTTCCGGTCGCGGGGCAGCTCGACGATGCTGCGCACGACCTCCATGCCCTTCGTGACCTGGCCGAAGATGGCGTGCTTGCCGTCGAGCCATGGCGTCTTGGCCACGGTGAGGAAGAACTGGCTGCCGCCCGTGTTGGGGCCGGCGTTCGCCATGCTCAGCATGCCCGGCTTGTCGTGGCGCAGCGTGCGGTAGAACTCGTCCTTGATGGTGTAGCCCGGGCCGCCCGTGCCCCAGCGCGACTTCATGTTCACGTCCTTGGTGAGCGGGTCGCCGCCTTGGATCATGAAGTCCGGGATGACGCGGTGGAAGCGCGTGCCGTCGTAGAAGCCCTGCTCCACGAGCTTGCGGAAGTTGCCGGCGGTGAGCGGGCTCTTGTCCTCGAACAGCTCGATCTCGATGGCGCCGTGGTTCGTCTCCAGGACGACGGTCGGGTTGGGCATGGGGCTCGGGGGCGCGAACGGGGAAGCGCCCCTTAGCGTTTGCGCTAGGCCGGGAGCCCGGAAGCGGCCGGCAAGCGGTTTGCTCCCGAGGCGGCGTGCCGGCCGGACGGGCGGACCGCGAGCAAGGCTGCCGAGGCCCACCGCGTCGCGCGGTCGGCGAAGAACTACACGCAAGCATCCAAGTACGAGGACTTCCCGCGCTTCCCCGGGACACAGCCTCCCCCAAGCCGCCATGCCGCACCGCGCACAACCAGCGTCCATGGACGACGAAGCCCTCGCATGCGGCGCGCCCACCGATGGCGGGCGGCCCTGCTCCCTACCCCCGCTGATGAAGACCGGCGCCTGCCACCTCCATTCCGACCTCGCGACGACGCAGAAGCGGAAGGTCGCCTCCCGCAAGAACGCGCTCAAGGACGGCTACTTCGCCAAGGGCTTCCTCGGGGAGGAGGAGCGCGCCCGCTTCGACGAGCTGGGCGAGCCCAGCGACTACAAGCCCCGCACCCTCGACGCCAAGGCGCGCTTCCTCATCGTCCGCGCGGAGCGCATCGCGGCGAGCGAAGCCGACAGGAACGACTTCTCGCCGCACATGCTCTCGGCCCTGGCCGCGGTGCAAGCCGCGCTCGACGCGCTCCCCGACGAGGAGCCCGAGGAGCACACGTGCATGCAGGACGAGGACATCCGCAAGAAGATCGACCTGCTGCTCAGCGACCCCGAGGTCTTCCTCAAGCGGCAGCCCCAGGATGTGGCGGAGAAGATCCGGGCGGTCCTGCGCGAGGCGGCGCAGGGCCCAGCCCAGGCCCAGGCGAAGGCGAGCGACGGAGGTGAGGCCCCTGCCCCGGCGTGAGCCCACGAACGACGAGCGCATCGAGGCCGAGGCCACGCCCGCCGGCTTCTCCCGCGTGCACTTCAACTGGTCGCCCTACCCGTACCAGGAGGAGGTCATGGACGCCATCCTCGCCAAGGGCAAGCGGCGCATCGCCTGGGTCGCAGGCCGGCGCGTGGGCAAGACGGAGACCATCGCCAACATCGCGCTGCAGCTCGCGGTCAAGCGGAAGGGCATCAAGATCGCCATCTTCGCCCCCACGCAGCGGCAGTCGCGCATCCTGGCGAACCGCATCAAGTACATGCTCGCCGGGTCGCGTTGGGCCAAGCACGTGACCCGCGACAACCTCACCGAGCTGCGCCTCGGCTTCGGCGAGGACGAGCACGGCAAGCCCATCGAGTCCGTCATCTTCGCCAACAGCATGACGGGGCAGGTCCGCGGCGAGGGGGCGGACGTGCTCATCGTGGACGAGAGCGCGTTCTGCAAGCCCGAGGACTACCGCAACAAGGCCCTGCCGTTCGTGGCCGACCGGCCGGACGCCATCATCATCCACATCAGCACCGTGTGGAGCGAGGACGACCACTTCACCGAGGCCCTGAAGCTGTACGCCACGCTGCCCGACGGGGCGACGTTCCGCACGCCCAGCTCCATGAAGCCGGGCGTGACGGAGCAGAAGCTGGCCGAGCTGCGCAAGAGCATGCTCGAGTCCGAGTACCTGCGGGAGTACGAGTGCGAGCTCGTGCCGAACGGCGGCGTGTTCCCCAAGAAGGGCCTGGGGGACTGCTTCCACGAGTACCATCCCGCGGACATCCGCACGTACCGCGAGTTCCGCACCGACCGCCAGAAGGTGTACCTGATGGGCGTGGACTGGGGCAAGAAGCAGGACCGCGCCGTCATCGCCGTGGTCGAGCAGGGCCAGGGCCGGGGCGAGAACCCGGCGCGGCTCGTGTTCCTGCAGATCTACGAGCCCGACCCGGAGAACTCGACCCACTACACGACCATCCTCGAGCACATCAAGGAGGTCGCGAAGCACTTCAGCGCGCGGCGCGTCGTCGTGGACGAAGGCGAGGGCGCGCACCAGGTCGAGGTGCTGAAGCGGCACCTCGGCGGGCGCTTGATCAGCTTCCGCTTCGGCGGCAAGTCGCGCAACCACCTCGTGGACAACGCGCGCTGGCTCGTCGAGAAGCGCATGCTCCAGCTGCCGGAGGAGCCTTCGGACGTGAAACGGGCGTTCCTCAACGTGCAGCGCACCGACTTGGGGTACGAGCACGCGACGCGGAAGCACAAGGACGTGTTCGATGCCATCGCCTTGGCGTTGAGCGAGACGGGACTGGGAGAACCGAAGCGGTCGATGCGTGTGTACACGATCGAACGTCCGTTGAGCCTGAGGATGTAGAACGTGTCGCCCGTTGGAACGGTACGT
>JAIVGT010000225.1 GCA_020201485.1 Halobacteriales archaeon | reverse complement strand
ACATGAAGCCGTGGGCGGGCGAGCAGTTCCCCGTGCGCTTCACGCTGCCCGTGCGCAACCCGTTCGATGTCGAGCTCGTCATCCCGCAGTTCGTCCACAACAAGGTGCTCATCCACGGCGTGCTCAGCTCCCCCTGGGGCAGCTACGACGTGGACACGAAGGGCGTCACCATCGAGCTGCGCGACCCGAACGGCCAGTTCCTCAACCCGGAGCACATCACGCGCAGCGGCGACTACAGCGTCGCGCACGGCGCGCACTTCAAGCCGGTGAACCTGACCTGGGTCTGGGACTACCAGGCGGACAAGGCGCGGCCGGGCACGTACAAGGCCCTCGTCACGGGCTGCGACCTGGAGCACATCTGCGGCAGCACCGAGGCGCGCTTCACCATCAACGCCGACGGCACGGGCGGCGACTACGTCATCGGCCGCAGCGGCCAGGTCACGGCGAGCCAGGGCCAGCTCAGCGGGCTGACGGGCGGGACGCAGGAAGGCCCGGCCTTCCGCCCGGCCTCGGCGTCGGGCGCGCCGGCGAGGGCCGTGCCCGGCTTCGAGCCGCTGCTCGGCCTGGCCATCGTCGGCCTCGCTGCCCTCGCCGCGCGCCGCAAGCCTTGAGCCTCGCCGCGCGGTGACGCGCGCGTGGACCTGCCCCTGGCCACGTTCGCGGCCGGCGTGCTCCTCGGCGTGAGCCTCGCCGCTCCCCCCGGGCCGGTCACCGCCCTCATGGCGAGCGAGGTGCTCCAGCGCGGCCCGCGGCGCGGCCTGCTCGTCGGCCTGGGCGCGAGCACGGCGGACTTCGGCTTCTTCCTCCTGGCCTTCCTCGGGGCCATCGCCGTCCTCCCGACCCTGCCCGCGCTCCTCGGCGCGGTGAGCCTGCTCGGCGCGGCGCTCCTCGCGTGGTACGCGTGGGGCGCGTGGCGCGCGGCGCGCCAGCCGGCGCGGGAGGGCGGCGTGCCGCGCGCGGGTTTCGCCCAGGGCTTCCTCGCCGCGGCGACGAGTCCGTTCAACCTCGCCTGGTGGATCGGGCCGGGCAGCGTGCTCATCGCCCAGGCCGGGCTCGCCATCGTCGCCGGCATGTTCGCGGGCATCCTCGGGTGGGTCGTGGTGTTCACCGTCGGGCTGGCCGCGCTGGGAAGGCGCGTGCGCCGCCTGCAGGAAGGCGTGGCGTACGCCAGCGCGGCCATCCTCGTCGGGTTCGCGGCGTGGGTCGCGTGGCGCGGCATGGAGCTGCTGCGCGCGTAGGATGCGACGCCATGGCTCTTGCGCGCCCGCGGCCATGCGCGGCCATGCCGACGCGGCGCGAGTTCGTGCGCGGATGCATCATCGCCTCGGCGGGCGTGGCGGCCGCGGGCGGGCTCTACGGCGCGGCGTCGCTCCTCGCGCCCGAGCCGCCGGCGCCGCAGCTGCGGCGCGTGGACTACTTCGGCGCGGCGCTCGTGACCGGCCCCGCCGTGCGCGGCGTGCCCCTCCTCCCGCTCCTCGTCGCGCCCGACGGGGCCATCGCGGGCAACCCCGCGCCCCGCTCCGTGCCGGGCGGGGTCCTGGGCTGGTACCGCTACTGCGCGCACGAGCAGTCCCTCCCGCTCCAGCCCGGCTTCCCCACGGACGACGAGCGGCTGCGCTACTTCGCCACGAAGGACAAGCTCGAGTCCGCGCCCATGGCAGGCGACGCGTGGTGGGCGGACAAGGTCGGGGAGGTGGCGAACGTCGCCGACTTCGCCCCGGGCAAGGGAGCCCCGGTCGCGTGGCGCTCCGCGGGCATGCAGGGCAAGAACATCATCACCGCCACCCTCGTGCGCGCGCCCGGGGAGGTCGTCTACGAGGACCGCGACCTGCAGCGGGTCGTCGAGGAGGGCTTCGCCGCCCGCACCGCGTCCGGCGGCACCATCCTCGGCTTCGTCACCTTCTGCCCGCACTTCTGCTGCGTCATGGGCTGGCACGAGAGCCCGCTCGCCAAGCGGCGCAGCGAAGGCCCGGGCGCGCAGAACGTGTGGGACGCGCTGTACTGCAACTGCCACGACGTGGTGTGCGACGCCCTGCGCATCCGCCGCGATTTCTTCGTGTCGCCGGCGCGGTAGGCCAAGGCGGCTGGTGGGGGCCGCCGCCCGGGCGGAGCGACCTCCCGCGCATCGTGCGGTCGGCGCAGCCCCGGGTAGCCCCGGACGCTTTGCCTCAGACGTCGTACTGCGCGTACAGCGTGCGACCGCTCGTCTGGCGCGCAATGGTGCCGAGGCTGCTGCCGCCGTTCGGCCCGCAGCGCGTGGGCACGCAGCCATCGGCGTAGCCGACGAGGACCCGGCCCTGCGCGTCGAGCGTCGCGCCCTGGAAGTCGAGGAGGTTGCGGCAGGCATTGTTCCCGCCGCCCAGCCAGATGCAGCCGACCTGGACCGGGCTGTCGCTCCTGACGTCCGGCGTGGTGTCGATGGCCTCCCACGTCGCTCCGCCGTCGAAGGTCGTGCTGACGTAGAGGTGCCAGCGCCCGGCGAAGCCCGCGCCCTGGTCGCTGCCCGGCGTGTCCGTGCCGTAGAACGCCATGGCGGCGCGGCCCGGGCTGCCCGCGACCATCATGCTGAACTCCACGTTGGCGATGCCCGGGAACTGCGGGGCGACGTCGATGGGCTCGCTCCACGTCGTGCCGTGATCGATGGTCATGCTCACCATGGGCCGGCCCCGGCTCGTCATGGCGAAGTATACCTTGTCCGCGTCGTCCACGGCCATGGCCGGGTCGCTGCGGCCGCCGGCCGAGCCCGGCATGTAGTGCGTGACCCACGCGACGCCGTTCGTCGTGCTGACGTGCGCCGCCTGCCCGTTCGCGCCGCAATGCGCGTCCGGCACGTACACCGTGCCTTGGTGGTCCACGACGACGTGGCCGACCAGGCCCTGGCACGTGTCCTGGGCGTTGATGGGCACGTACGGGCTCCACGTCACGCCGTCGTCGTCGCTGCGACCGCACACCGTGACGCCGAGCTGGCCGCAGTAGTACACGGCGTCGGCCTGCCCCGTGACCTGGTCGCCGTTCGCCACGATGCCGTTGGCGAGGACGTTCGGGTCGCCCGTCTCCACGCCGGCGGCGACGGCGACCGCGTGCGGACCTCCGCCGACCGTCTGGTGGTCGAAGAACGGCGCGCTCGTCGCCGGCATCGTGTCCAGCCACACGTCGCCGTCGTTGACGACGACCGCGCCATCCGGGGTGAGCAGGCTCTGCGTGGCGCTCATCTGGCTGGCGGCGATGAGGAGCTGGACCACGTACGTCTTGCCCGCGGCGCGGTCCGTCCACAGGATGGGGTCGAAGGTTGCGACCGTGGGCGGGGTCACGTCGCTCCAGGTCGGCAGGGGCGGGCTGACGCTGTCGTCCCAATGGATGCGGTCCACCTTCGTCAGGCGGATGAAGAAGGCGTTGTTCGTGTGCGGGTTGACGCCGATGCTCGTCTCGCCCGCGGAGCCGCCGAAGGGTGAGGTGTAGTGCGTGTACGTGATGGGGCCGCTGCCGATGCCGCTCGGCGCAGGCTGGGCCGCCGGCCCGACCAACGCCAGGCTGGGCAGCACGAGGACGAGCGTGAGGAGCGGGATGCCCGAGCGGAACGTGATGCGGGACATGGCAGAGGCCTCGGAACCATCCGGGACCCGTGCAGCGTCGCCATAAGCCTTGTGCGGAGAGCGCACGCGGCAGCCTCGCTGCAAAGCATGGGCTGGGGAAGCGACGAAAGAAGGAGGTCGCGCCGCGCGGGCGCGATGCCCGGCTCAGGAGTCGAACGCCGCGAACAGCGTCCTGCCCGACTGCTGGCGGGCGATGACGCCCTTCGAGGCGCGGCTGTCGTCCGGCGTGCCGGCCGGGCCGATGCACGGCGCGCTCGTGCAGCCGTCGGCGTAGCCGACGACGACGCGTCCCTGCGCGTCGAGCGTCGCGCCCTGGAAGTCGAGGAGGTTGCGGCAGGCGTTGCCTCCGCCCTGCATCCACATGCAACCGCGCTGCACCGGGTCGCTGGGCGTGGCATCGACGAGCGTCCACGTCGCGCCGTTGTCGAACGTGAAGCTGACGTACAGGTGCCACACGCCGGCGTAGGCGGAGCTCTGGTAGTCCCCGGCCTCCGTCGCGCCGTAGAACACCATGGCTGCCCGGCCGGCGTCCCCGGCGAGCATCACGGGGAAGTTCGAGTTCATGATGGTGCCCGTCGGGTCCGGGCTGATGGGGTCGCTGAACGTCGCGCCGTGGTCGGCGCTGTACGCGACCGCGGGCACGCCGCGGTTGCCGCCGATCTCGTTGCGGTAGGCGACCCACACGTGGTCCGCCGCGTCGACGGCCACGCTCGGGTCCGGCTCGGCGAAGCCGCGCGAGCTGCTCCCGGGCAGGCGCGTCAGGCTCCAGTCGATGCCGTTGTCGCGGCTGATCTCGATGCCGGCCTGGCTGCCGCAGGCGCGGTCGGGCACGTACACCGTGCCGATGGCGTCCACGGTGATGTGCCCGACGAGGCCCATGCAGTTGTTCTGCAGGTTGGGCGAGGTGGGCGGGCCCCAGGTCAGGCCGTTGTCGTCGCTGCGCACGCACAGCGTCGGGCCGATCTGGCCGCACGTGTACATGGCGTTGGCGACGCCCGCGGCCTGCGCCGGCACGCCGAGCTGCTTCAGGTTCGGCGCGAGGCCGAGGACGGAGTGCGGCCCGCTGCCCACGTTCTGGTGGTCGAAGGCCGGGAAGGTGCTGCTCGGCTCCGTCGGGACCCACACCTCGCCGTCGTTCAGGACCGTGCTGCCGCTCGTCGGGTCCACGACGCCCTGCGTGAAGTACACGTGGTTGGCCGCCTCGGCGTTCTGCACCCAGTAGGTGCGGCCCGTGTCGCGGTCCGTGTACATGAGCGGGTCCACGGTGATGGCCCCGACCGGGTCCACGCTCGCCCACGTCGCAAGCGCGGGCGTGACGCTGTCGTCGAAGTGGATGCGGTCCACCTTCAGGAAGCGGTTGAACATCACGTTGTTCGTGTACGGGTTGACGCCGATGCTCGTCTCGCCGGCGTTGCCGCCGAAGGGCGACACGTAGTTCACGAAGCTCGCCGCGCCGCTGCCGATGCCGGACGGGCTCGTGCCCGGGGCCACCGTGGCCAGGGCGGGCAGGACGAGGAGCAGGGTCATGAGGGCGACGCCCAGGCGGAACGAGCGGTGCAACGGGAGGCCTCCGAGCAGGCCGGGAGCCCCGCGGCCCCATCATAACCGTTGTGCGGAGACCCGCACCGGATGCTCCCGCCGCTCCGGCCCGTCGCGCCGAGGCTTCCACGTGGGGCGGGGGAAAACGAGGAGAACGGAAGCCTGGTGGGCCTGGCTCAGGGCCCGAACGCCGCGAGGAGCCGGGTGCCGCCGAACTGCCGCGCGATGACGCCGTACGAGTCCTGGCTGTTCGCCGGCGTGCCCGTCGGCCCGGTGCACGTCGCGCTCGTGCAGCCGTCGGCGTAGCTGATGACCATGCGCCCGCCCGCGTCCATGGCCGCGTCCTGGAAGTCCAGGAGGTTGCGCGCGCCGTTGCAGCCCAGGCCGCCCAGGCAGATGGCCCCGCGCTGCACCGGGTCGCTGCCCGTGATGTCGGTGATGGCCCACGTCACGCCGTAGTCGGTCGTGACGGCGCTGTACAGGTGCCAGACGCCGTTGTAGTTGTTGTCCTGGTCGTCGCCGCCCTGCGCCGCGCCGTACCAGGCGACGGCGATGCGGCCCGGGTCCCCGGCCACGATTTCGGTGAACTCGGCGTTCTGCGTGCCGCTCAAGGCCGTGAGGTCGATGCTCGGGGTCCACGTCTGGCCGTCCGTCACGCTGGACGCGACCATGGCGTGGTTGCCGAGGATGTTGCCCTGCCCGTCCACGAGGCGGGCCGCGCCGGCGAGCCAGATGCGGTTGTTCCGGTCGTACACGAGCTTGGCGTCGCTCAGCCCCGCCGGCATGTCGGGCACGACGCGGCGCGCCCAGGTCAGGCCGTTGTCGCCGCTCGTCATGACGCCCTGCACGCGGCTGCCGTCGGCCGCCGGGCAGTCGCGGCTCGGGATGTACACCCGGCCGTCCGGGCCGCTGATGACGTGGCCGAACAGCGGGCCGCAGATCTCCACGTTCGCCGGAGGCAGGGGGGTGAAGGTCAGGCCGCCGTCGTCGCTGCGCGCGCAGTAGCCCAAACCGTTGCCGTTGCCGAACACCAGGCCCTGCTGCGTGCAAACGAAGAGCGCGTTCTTGTACACCGGGTTCGTCACGCCGTTCAGGGGCGCGGCATAGGCCCCGCCGCCGATGGTCTGGTGGTCGATGCCCGCCGGGGAGCAGACCAGGGGCATGGGGATCCACGTCGCGCCGTCGTCGTCCGTGTACGCGGCGAGGTTGCACGTCGTGCCCAGGATGAGCTGGAGGACGAAGGTGCGGCCCGTGCCCGGGTCCGTCCACAGGATGGGGTCGAAGGTGATGAGCTCGGTCGGGATGGAGCTGACGTCGCTCCACGTCGCCGTCGGCGGGTTGTTCGCGTCGTTGAACGAGACCTTCGCCGTGGCCAGGCTGAGCTGCATCATGACCTTGTTCGTGCGCAGGTCCACGCCGATGCTCGTCTCGCCCGCGTTGTGATCGTACGGGCCGAGGAAGGCCGGCGCGCCGTACAGGGCGAACTGCCCGGCGACCAGCGCCGTGCCCGGGCCCTCGCCGCCGTGAGCGCGGAGGCCGTTCTGCACGACGTTCGCCGCGACCTCGACCGCGCCCTCCACGCCCTCGTCCGCCTCGTGGAGCAGGCTCTGCGGGAGCACGGGGCCGCTGGCCATGGTGCCCACGGCCGCGGCCGGGATGGCCACGGACAGCGTCAGGAGAAGCGCGCGCATGGAGCTGAAAGCGGGAGAACCCGTCACTGGAACCCGTCCCATGCCGGCCCACCCCGAGACCCTCCTTAACGTTTCCCTGGAAGGTGTGCCCGCTTCTCCACCGCCTAGGACATGCGATGGCATGGACCGGCGCGGCGTGGACGGGAGCCTCCGTCCGCCGCGCCGAGGCCCCGCCGGCCCGCTCAGCCCGGGATGCTCGGCAGCTCCTCCGGGATGCCGGGCGCGGCCGGCTCCGGCACCCGCGGGGGCTGGGACGAGCCGAGGGGCGCGGGCAGGTCGTCGAGCACGAGGTCGATGCACGCCGTCAGGTCGATGTGGATGTGCTCCGGGTTGACGATGCTGTTCTCGTCGATGCCCGGGCTGCACACCAGGACCTGCTGCGTGCTCACCGTGCTCGCGCCGTCGTTGTCCATGCCGCGCGCCGTGACCGTGTACAGGCCGCCGCTCAGGTAGGTGTGCGTCGGGTCCTCCAGGCTGCTCTGCGCGCCGTCGCCGAACTCCCACGCCCAGGT
>JAIVGT010000224.1 GCA_020201485.1 Halobacteriales archaeon | reverse complement strand
GCGTGGATCCAGGCGTCGTGCATATGCTGCCCCAAAATGTACCGGTCCGCCTGGAAGCCGAAGCCGAGGAGGGGCGAGCCGCGGAGCAGGTCCAGCGCGTACCCCCATTCCAGGGTGCGGCCGGAGAGGCTGACGATGTTCTCCTCCGTCTCGTTGCGCGTGAGGTAGCCGAGGAAGTCGCCGAGGTGCCCGGTGAGCGCGAGGCCGAGGACGCCCGCGCCGAGCAGCAGGCCGAGGGGCTTCACCCCGCGGTGCAGGGCCACGACGAGGAGCGCGGCTGCGGCGAAGCCGGTGAGGGCGGAGCGGGACTGCGTGACCACGAGGAGGAACATCGCCAGCGGAAGCACGACCGCCCACGCGGCCCGCTCCGCCTTGCCCGCGGCGCCCCGCCCGACGACGCGGGAGATGCCGACCAGGGCCGCGACCGCGGCGAAGCGGCCAGCGCCGTTCGCGTTGATGGCGAAGGGCGTCTCGTACTCGTCCACGTAGCCGTAGTTGCCGTAGGGCCGCGGGATGTCGCCGTGCAGGAGCTTGGGGATGACGTCGAGCCGCCACAGCGCGAACAGCATGAGCGCCACGGCGATGACGGCGATGATGGCCCAGTTCGCGCGCACGAGGAGGGCGACGCGCTGTGCCCCGTTCGGCTGGGCCGCGGCCACGAGCACGACGAGGGGCACCGCCGCATACACCACCACCCAGTACACCGCTCCGGCCGGGGCGGGCGAGGCGATCAGGGACGACACGACGCCGACGGCGGCGTAGGCGAGGAGGAGGAGCGCCGGGGCTGCGGCGCGGCGCAGCGGCGGCGCGTCTGGGCTGCGCTGGCGGAGCGTCGCCCGGAGGAGGAGCAACGCCCCGACCGCGGCGAGGGGCGCGAGGATGGAGCGGCTCGTCGCCATGGCGCGCACCGCGTCCAGGTCTTGGAGGCGGCCGACGCCCGTGCCTTGCCCGGCCCACACGACGAGCCAGAGGAGGAGCGGGCCGACGAGCAGCGCGCCGTCGGAGGCGAGGGCAGAGCCCAGCCGCGCGCGGAGGGTGGCGGTCACGGCGTGCCCTCCTGCGGCAAGGAAGCGGCGACGCGCGGCGCTGCGAGCGGCGCCGCCGGCGCGAGGGGGCCAGGGGCGGGGGGGACGGGCAGGAGGATGCCGTCGCGGACGCCGCGGATCTCGGCCACGGCCTCGGCCGGGTGGCGCGCGGCGAGGGCGCGGAGGACGCGCACCGTCGAACGCAGGGGCAGCAGGGCGTGGAACGTGGCGCGCTGCGCCCGGGCCGCATGCCGGCGCATGACCCACACGTGGTTGCGCGTCATGTGGTACCGGCGCATCGCGGGCATGCGGTCGCTGGCGGCGCTCACCCAGTGCCAGACGCGCGCGTCCGGCTCGGGCACGATGTCGAAGCCCGCGCGCCGCACGCGGAGCGACCAGTCCAGGTCCTCGGAGTACATGAAGAACCCGGGGTCGAAGCTGCCCACCTCCTGGGCGACGCGGCGCGGCACGAGGAGCGCGGCAGCGACCGCCCAGTCCATCGGGGCCCGGCTCGGCGCCATGCCCGCGGCGAGCTGGCCGTGGAGCGGGTTCCGGAAGATGCCGAGCCACAGGTTCGCATCGCCCCGCACGAACCACAGCCGGTCCGCGTCGCGGAACTGCAGCATGGCCGGCACGACCACGGCGCGGTCCCCGAGCGCCCGCGCCCGGGCCACGAGGTGCCCGACCATGGCCGGGTCCACCTGGGTGTCGGAGTTCAACGGGAGCACGTAGTCCGCGCCCCGGTCGAGGGCCCAGCGGAAGCCCTGCTCCATCGCCTTGGCGAAGCCGGCGTTCTCGGCGTTGCGCAGCAGCGCGACCTCGGGGTGCGCCCGCGCCACGGCCTCGGCCGCGCCGTCGCGCGATGCGTTGTCCACGACCAGCACCTCGACCGGGTGGTGCGAGGCGAGCACGCTCTCGACGCAGCCGTGCAGGCAATCCGCACCCTCGTGGTTCGCGATGACCACCGCCACGCGCGCCGCCGTGGGCGCCGGGCCCGCTGGGCGCGCTCCGCGGCGCGCCTCGGCCAGGGCGCGCAGCCGGGCGTCGAGGTCGTCGAGGATGCGCGGCCAGGCGTAGCGCCGCTCCGCCAGGGCGCGTCCGTTGCGACCCACCTCCGCCGCGCGCTCCGGGTCGCGGAGCAGACCGAGGACGGCGTCGGCGAAGCCCTGCGCGCCCTCGGCCAGGAGCACGCCGTGCTCCACGCCCACGGCCAGGCCCTTCGCGCCCTGCGGCGTGGCCACGATGGGCAGGCCGGCGGCGAGCGCCTCCATCGCCTTCAGCTTCGTGAACGTGCCATAGGTGTGGGGGAGCACGGCGACCTTCGCCTCGCGGTAGAATGGGGCCACGTCCCGCACGGCCCCGGTGAGCTGCACGCCGTCCTTGCCGTCCCAGGCGCGGAGGGCGGGGGGCGCGTCGCGGCCGACGAGGAGGAACCGGGCGTCCGGGACGTGGGCACGCACGCGGGGCAGGACGTGCCGCGCGAACCAGAGCGCGGCGTCGGTGTTGCGCCGCACGCCGAAGTTGGCGCAGAACAGGATGGTCGCGCCCGCCGCCGGCGGACCCGGCCGGAAGGCCGTGGTGTCCACGCCATTGGGGACCTCCCACACCGCGAGCGCCGGGGACAGGCCGCGCATGCGCTGCGACTCCTCCGCCGAGACGCAGGCCACGGCGTCGAGGCCGGCCAGGGCCCGGCGCTCGAACCGGCGCAGCCGCGGCAGGTCGAGGAGGGCGAAAGCGCGGCTTGGCAGGCCCCCGTGGAGGAGCACGGCGCCCAGCAGGAGCTCCTGGGACTCGTGCTCGTCCAGCACGACGAGCTCGCCCCGGCGGTGGCGGACCATCTCGTCCGCGAGGAACAGGTGGTTGACCCACACCACGTCGTAGCAGCGCTCCAGGAGCGCGGCGTCGAGGGCGCCCCGGAAGCGCCGGTCGCGGAAGCGGTGCGCCGGGTACGGGCGGGACGAGAGCGCCGCCGCCAGCGCGTCCGGCAGGGCGTTGCGCGGGGCCGGGAAGCTGCGCAGATGCACGCCCAGCTTGTGGAACACATGGTCCGGCGGCAACGACTCGCCATGCGTCGCGCCGGCGAGGAGCGTGACCTCGTGGCCGCGTTCGGCGAGCCCCTGCACGACGTGGTGGATGCGCAGGCGGGCTCCCCCGTCGGCGGGATACGGAAGGTAGGGGCTGACGACGAGGATCCTCACGGGCGCACCTCCGCCGTGGCCGCCCGGTCCGGGGTCGGCGCTGGCTCGGCGTCGACCTCGGAGCCGTGCCGCCCCGCCAAGGCGCGCCCCACGATGCGGCGCGCCCCTTCACGGAAGCGGCCGGGGACGAAGCGCGCGGCGCTGGCTCGGGCCGCGCCGTGCAGCCGCTCCTGCTCCGGGGCGTCCTCGAGGAGCGCGCAGACCTTGGCCACGGCATCGCCCTGCGCCGCGTAGAGCAGGCGCGGATCCGCGACGACCTCCCCCTGCCCCCCGCCCGCGGGGGCGAACGGGATGCACCCTGCCCCGGCCGCCTCGGCGAGGGCGATGCCGAACGGTTCCTGGGGCCGCGCGCTGATGGCGAA
Organism: Halobacteriales archaeon; assembly: GCA_020201485.1. Classification (GTDB taxonomy): domain Archaea; phylum Thermoplasmatota; class SW-10-69-26; order JACQPN01; family JAIVGT01; genus JAIVGT01. The sequence continues at coordinate 3,808 of JAIVGT010000224.1, read as the reverse complement.
CCGGCACGCGCCGAGGAGCTGCGCCTTCGCGGGGGCGTCGAGCGTGCCTTCGAACCGCGCCCAGGCCGGCGCGGCCTCGCGCAAGCCGCGCGCGTAGCTCCCCTCGCCCGCCCCCACGATGCGCAGGCGCACGTCGTGCCCGCGCGCGCGCACCCCGGCGAGGATGGCGATGGCATCCTCGACGCGTTTCTCCGGGGCGATGCGCCCCAGGAGCACGAAGTCGTCGGCGCGCGCCGCCCACGGCCGGCCCGGCCCGTGCTGCGGCACCGGCGGATAGAGCAGGTCGGCGGCGATGCCGTGGCGCTCGCGGAGGATGCGCTGCGTCCACGCCGAGTTCGCCACGCTCAGGTTGCGCCGCCAGGCGGTGGGCCGCGCGCCGGCGATGCCCCGGCAAGCGGCCTCGTAGGCGCGGCGCACCGGCGTGCTCCCGTACCAGGCGCGCGCCAGGCCGCGAGGCGGGTCGAGGTCGCGGCGCAGGGCGTCGTCCCAGGAGAAGTCGGCGACGAGCTGCACGCCGGGCGCACCCAGGTCCATGGGGTTGTACGCGCTGACGGGGAGGTCGAAGCCCGGCCCGCGGCGGCGCACCTCCCGCGCGAACCACGCGCCGTGCAGCCCGGCCGGCCGGCCGCCGCGCAGGAGCCGCTCGCTGACGTCCTCGACCGCGATGCGTCCGGCGCGCAAGGCCACGCCGTAGAACGCGCCGAGCTCGGCCACGTCCAGCCGCGCCGCGGTGAGCACGGTGAGCTCATGGTCCTCCTGCAGGGCCTCGAGGAGCGCGGCGAGCACCGCCTCCGAGCCGCCCCGGCCGACGCGCGGATGCGCGACGAGGATGGCGCTCATCGGCCGTGCCCCTCCCAGCGTCCGGTCTTGCCCGCGTACCCGTCGCGCGCCCCGCGCAGCGTCGCCGCCGCCAGCTCGGGGTGCCGGCGCAGCGCGAGCTTCGCCGCGCGCCCCACGGTCAGGGGCAGGTGCGCGGCGTGGAACGCCACGCGCTCCGGCCCCGCCAGGAGCTCGCGCGCCAAGGCCACGCGGTTGCGGTTGAAGTAGTAGAAGAAGCGGGCCTCGGCCGCCGTGCTCCGCCGCCCGCCCATGCCGGCGTGGACCGCGACCGCGTCGCGCGCCATGGCGCAGCGGAAGCCGAGGCGGTGCGCCCGCAGGCAGAGGTCGAGCTCCTCCTCGTACAGGAACAGGCCGGGGTGGAGCAGCTCGCCCCGCGCGTCGACGAGCGCGTCGAGCACGTCGCGCCGCACCAGGCACGCCGCGGCGTTGACGACGAGCGTGGGCCAGGCGGCGGGCGCGCCGGGGGGCGACGGAGCGGGGGCGATGGCGTGCCGCCACTGCCAGGCCCAGCCCGGACGGCGGGCGAACGACAAGCTCCGGCCGCTCCCGTCCCGGACCATGGCGCCCACGATGGCGGCGTCGAGGGCGCGCGAGGCGGCGGTGAGGTGCCGCAGGCAGTCGGGCGCGGGCCGGGCGTCGTTGTTGAGGAGCAGGACGTGCGCCAGGTCGGGCCGGCGCTGGAGGGCAGCCCGGACCGCTGCGTTGTTCCCGCCGCTGTACCCGGTGTTCTCCGGCAGGAGCACGACGAGCAGCTCGCGCGCCGCGGGCGATGGCGCGCGCTCCGCCGGCGCCCCATCCTTGCGCACCACGACGCGGTCGAAGCCGGCGCGCTCTGCCCCGCCGTCCGCGACCCAGCGGAGCAGCGCGCCCTCCGCGCCGTCCGTGCTGCCGTTGTCCACGGCGACGACGAGCAGGTCGTGCCAGTCGAGCCGGCCGAGGGCGGCGAGGCAGCGCTCCGTCTGGGCCCAGACGTTCCACTGCAAGGTGAGGACGGCGACCGGGGCGTCGGTCATGGCGCGCCTCCCGGGGCGAGGCGCTTCGCATTCCACAGAGCCACGCTGCCGGCGAACCGCGCGGCGCGCTTCGGGCTGGCCAGGGCCGCGCGCAGGACCGCGCCCGCGTCCCCCGCGTCGCTCGCCTCGTAGCCCCAGGCGGCCATCTCCCGGCCGGCGACGCGCTCGATGACCGCCACGTGCTCTGCCGCGAGCCCAGCCTTCCACGCCCCGACGCGGCTCTTGCTCACGCCGCTGCGCAGGAGGGGGTCGAGGGTGGCGCGCCGGTCCGGGAAGTTCGGCTGCTCCGCGCCCCCGAACGCCAGCATGGCCGGGTCGTGGGGGACGCCGGCGAGCGCGCACAGGCGCAGCGCGGCCTCTTCGGGCCCGGCGACCAGGTCCTCGTAGCGCAGGGTGAGCATGCGCGGGCCCAGCTCCTCGCCGAACCGGCGGAGCAGGCGCGCGTACCACGTCCAGCGCAGCGCGTGGTACAGCGGGTCGGGGGGGAAGTGGCGCGCGGCGCGCGGGGAGCGCTGCGAGGCTTTGAACCAGGACTGGCTCACGTCGCGCGGGTCGCGCACGATGGCGGCGAAGCGCGCCCCGGGGAAGGCGCGCGCCAGGACGTCGACCTGCTCCAGGTGCCCGGGGGTCTTCTCGCCCGGGATGGGCTTGCCCCGCTCCTGCGCCACGGCCCGCAGCACGCACGCGAACGCGTCCGCGGGCGTCGCCTCGCCGAGCGCGAGCAGCTGCTCCGCGACGCCCGGCCAGCGCTCGCCGAAGATGACCTGGATGCGGTTGTACGCGCCGAGGGCGGCCACGTAGCCCGCCAGCTCCTCCCCGCGCAGCACGCGGTCCGGCCATCCCCAGGCGCGCGACGCGGCGAGGAAATGCGTCTCGGGCGGGAGGGCGATGTCCGGGTGCGCGTTCAGCATCGCGCCCAGGAGCGTGGTGCCGGAGCGCGGCATGCCCACGACGAACACCATGCGCTGGTCGCGGAGCAAGCTCACGGGCCCGCCTCCTTCACCGGGGCGTCCGCCAAGGGCCGGGCGCGCGCCGGGGCCACGGCGCGGCGCATGAGGTGGAGCGCGTCCCACAGCCCGGAGCCGTGCCGCCGCCAGAACACGAGGTGCACGCCGAGGTAGGCCAGCCCGCCGAGGGCCATGAGGCCGAGGAAGCCGAGCACGCCGGGCGGCCCGAGCAGGTAGCGGGCGGGCGCGACCGCCAACGCCATGCCCGCCGCGCCCGCGAGGCTGGGCAGGAGGCGCGCCAGGAACTCGGGCATGCGCAGGCCGAGCACGGAGCGCATGCCGCGCCACCACATCGGGTACACCGAGGCGTAGGCGATGACCACGGCGCTCGCCGCGCCGACGACACCGTAGGCCTGGGTGAACGGCAGGAGGAGCACGCCGAGCACGGCCAGGCCCGTCACGTCGAGCCAGAAGTTCGGCCGCGGCTTGCCCGCGGCGATGAGCACAGGCCGGCCGCTCTGGTCGATGGTGCGGACCACGCCGGCGATGGCCAGCAGGCTCAGCGCAGGGACCGCGGAAGCCCAGGCCGGGCCGAGGGCGAGGCGGACGAAGTCCGCCCCGAGGAGCACGAGCCCGGCGGCGAAGCCGATGGCGATGGACGCGGTGGCGTCGAGGGCGCGCAGGAAGCCCTGCTTCATGCGCGCCGGCTCGTCCTGCATCTTGGCCAGGGCCGGCAGGCTCACGCTCGACACGGCGACGGTCAGGTCGCTCACGCTCAGGTGCGCCAGGCGGTAGCTCACCTGGTACAGGCCGAGCGCGACCGGCCCGAGGAGCCGGCTCACCACCATGTTGTCGAGGTTCGTGACGAGCGAGGAGGCGAAGCTGGAGCGGAGCATGTAGCGCCCGAAGCCGACGAACTCCGGCACCTGGGCGCGCACGATGCGCAGGCGGGGGCGGTAGGGCACGGCGAAGTAGCTGCCGACGACCCACACCCACTGCGAGGCGATG
>JAIVGT010000223.1 GCA_020201485.1 Halobacteriales archaeon | reverse complement strand
GGGCGTGGCTCGCCGCGTGGGCGGGGGTCCTGCGGCACGGCGCCCTGCGCCCGTTCCGCGAGCACAGCGCCCCGGAGCGCGCCCTGCTCATCGAGGCCACGGCGGTGCTGCTCTTCCTCACGGCGCGCAGCGTGCCCGAGTCCACGGCGGCGTTCTTCGGCATCGACCTCGTCATCGCCGCGCCGGTCATGGCCTTCCTCGGCGCGGCGGCTCTGGCGCGCGCCCCGGCGACGCGCCCGGCCGACGCCGCGGCCCCGGCTCCGCCGCGCCGCGTCCTGGCGTGCGCCTTCGCCTGCCACCCCCCGGCGAGCGCCGGGTTCACGGGAGGCGAGGACCTCCTCGGCTGGGAGATGGCGCGGCAGCTCGCGCGGCGCGACGAGGTGTGGCTGCTCACGGACGCCGCGAACGTGCCGGCCATCGAGGCCGCGCTGCGCGACGCGCCCGAGCCGCGCCTGCGCGTCGTCCCCGTCGCGCTCCCCCGCGTCCTCGACCCGCTGCGGCGCGTCCAAGGGGGCATCCAGCTCCACGCCTACCTCTGGCAGTGGCGCGCCCTGGCCACGGCGGAGCGCCTGCACGCCTCCGTCGGCTTCGACGTCTTCCAGCACCTGACCTACGCGAACGACTGGATGGCCAGCCCCATCGGCGCGCAGCTCACCGGCGTGCCCTTCGTGCGCGGCCCGGGCGGCGGGGCGCACCGCGTGCCGCGCGCCTTCCTCCGCGGCCGCGGCCTGCGCTTCCGCCTCGCGCAGCGCTGGCGCTCCGCCTTCCAGTCCCTGCTCCGCGCCGACCCGGCCTTCACCCGGGGGCAGGAGCGCGCCTCTGCGCTGCTGCTGTGCAACCGCGAGGCCCTGGACGCGCTGCCGGAGCGCTGGCGCAGCAAGGCCCACGCGTTCCCCGTCAACGGCATCGCGCCGTCCGAGCTCGCGCCCGAGGGCGCGCCGAGGCCCGGGCCGTTCACCGCCATCGCCGTGGGCAAGCTCCTCCCCATCAAGGGCTTCGACCTCGCCCTGCGCGCCTTCGCCGGCCTGGCCCCGCACGCGCCCGAGGCCCGCCTCGTCCTCATCGGCGACGGCCCGGAGCGGGCGCGCCTCGAACGGCTCGCGGACGACTTGGGCATCGCGCCGCAGGTCGCGTTCCGCGGCTGGCGGCCCCGGGCCGAGGCGCTGCAGGGGATGCGCGAGGCGCATTGCCTCCTCTTCCCCTCGCTGCGCGACGGCGGCGGCGCCGTCGTGGTCGAGGCCATGGCCCAAGGCGTGCCGTGCATCGTGCTCGACCTCGCCGGTCCGGCGACGCACGTCACGCCCGAGACCGGGTTCAAGGTCCCGGCCGGAACCCCGGAGCAGGCGACGCGCGACATGGCCGAGGCGCTGCGCGCCCTCCACGCCGACCCGGCGCTCCGCGCGCGCTTGGGCGAAGCGGCCCGGCGGCGAGCGGAGGAGCGCTATCTGTGGGACCGCTTGGGCGACCGCCTGGCTGCGGTGCACGACGCGGTCCTCCCGCCGCGCGCCGGACCGCGGCGTGCCGGGGCGTTCGACGTCCTCGGCACGGCGGTGAGCGCCGTGCGCATGGAGGACGCGCTCGGCTTCGTGGCGCGCTGCATCGACGAGGGCTTGCGGGAGCACGTCTGCGTGTGCAGCGTGAACATGGTCATGACGGCGCGCAAGGACCCGGAGCTGCGCCGCGCCCTGGACACGGCCGGGCTCGTCGTGCCCGACGGGTCGCCCCTGACGCGCGCCGGGGAGCGCCGCGGGCTGCGCATCGGGCGCGTGCGGGGCACCGACCTCGTGCACGCGGTGAGCGCGCGTGCCGCCCAGGAGGGCTGGCGCTGCTACTTCCTCGGCGGGGCGCAGGGCGTGCCGGAGCGCGTCGCGGCCGAGCTGCAGCGGCGCTACCCCGGCTTGCAGGTCGCGGGCGCGTGTTCCCCGCCCTTCCGCGACCTCACCCCGGACGAGGACGAAGCCCTGCTCGCCGACATCGCGAAGTCGGGCGCGGACGTGCTCTGGGTCGGCCTGGGCTGCCCGAAGCAAGAGCGCTGGATGCTCGCCCACCGCGGCCGGGCCGAGGTGCCGGTCATGCTCGGCGTGGGCGCCGCGTTCGACTTCCTCGCCGGCACGAAGCGCGAGGCCCCGCGCTGGATGCGGCACGCCGGCCTGGAATGGCTGTGGCGCTTTGGCCAGGAGCCGGTGCGCCTGTGGAAGCGCGTCTTCGTCGAGGGCCCGCAGTTCGTCGCCCTCACCCGATTCCAGGAGCTGCGCGAGCCAGCGCACGCCCCTCCCGAACCCCGACAGGAGACCTGAGCATGAGCGAAGCGAAGCGACGCGTGACCGTGACCGGGGCCGGCGGCTTCATCGGCCACCACCTCGTGAAGCGCCTGAAGGGCCAGGGCCACTGGGTGCGGGGCGTGGACCTGCGCCTGCCGGAGTACGATGCCAGCCCGGCGGACGAGTTCCTCGTCCTCGACCTGCGCGACGAGGGCAACTGTCGGCGCGCCGCGCACGGCGTCCAGGACGTCTACCAGCTCGCGGCGGACATGGGCGGCATCGGCTACATCAGCCACAACCACGCCACGCTCAGCCGGAACAACGTCCTCATCAACGCCCACATGCTCGAGGCAGCGCGCCTGGCGAAGGTCCAGCGCTACCTGTACACGAGCAGCGCGTGCGTGTACCCGAGCTTCAAGCAGCACGACGAGCACGTCACGCCCCTCACGGAGCAGGACGCCATCCCCGCCGACCCGGAGAAGGGGTATGGGTGGGAGAAGCTGTTCGCGGAGCAGCTCACGCGGTACTACCACGAGGACCACGGCCTGGACGCGCGCATCGTGCGCTTCCACAACATCTACGGGCCGCTCGGCGCGTACGAGGGCGGCAAGGAGAAGGCCCCGGGCGCGCTCATGCGCAAGGCGGCCGAGGCGCGCGACGGCGACGCCATCCCGGTGTGGGGCGACGGCCTGCAGACGCGCAGCTTCTGCCACGTCGACGACTGCGTGGAGGGCCTGACGCGCCTCATGGACAGCGGCTGGACCGAGCCGCTCAACCTCGGCACGGACGAGCTCGTCACGGTGAACCAGCTCGTGGACCTGTGCGCGGAGGCCGCGGGCAAGAAGCTGCGCAAGGTGCACGACCTGTCGAAGCCGCAGGGCGTGCGCGGCCGGAACAGCGACAACGCCCTGCTGCGCAAGGTCCTCGATTGGGAGCCGCGCATCGCGCTGCGCGACGGCATCGCCCGCACCTACCCCTGGGTCTGGCAGGAGATGGCGAAGCAGGGCCGGGCCCGGCCGCCGGTGCCGCGGCGAGGCGTGCGATGAGCCTGGGCGAAGCCTGGGCCGCGGTCCGCGGGCGCGCGGAGCGTGTCTTGCCGAGCTGGGCCGTCGAGCCGGGCCTGGGCTTGGCAGCGCTCCTGCCGCTCATGGCTTGGCTCGCGCTCTGGGGCGCGCTCAATGCTGGCCCGTGGCCGAAGTCGCCGGGGGCGCTCACCTTCGAGGACGCGCGCGGCTTGCTGCCGATCGCGGTGACGCTCGTCGTCGGCTCCGCCCTCGTGGCATGGTCGCGCGAAGCCCGGCCGTGGCCGGCTGCGCTCACGCCCCTCGCCATCCTCGGCGGCTACGCCGCCGTCGCGCTGCTCGCGACGCTGCTCGTCTCGCCCGGCCGGCGGGAATCCGGCTACTGGGGCTTGGCGTTCCTCGGCCCGCTGCTCGCCTGCGCCTGGGCGGTGCGCGGTGCCGGCTCGCTCGCCGCGGCGCGGCGCCTGGTGCGCGTGAATTGGAGCATCGTGGTCGGCGTCATGCTCGTGCTCTTCACCATCGGCCTCGTCGTGTACGGCCTCGGTCGCTTGCCCTCCCTCGTCGCGCAGCATCGCCTGTTCGGCACCGCCCCGCCCGGCGTCGTGCCCGCCCTGTGGATCAACGCGAACGGGGCCGGGCGGTTCGCCGCCGTGGGGCTGCTGCTCGCCGCCGCGATGCTGCTCCGCGCCCGGCGGTGGGCGGCGCGGCTCCCCTGGCTCGGCCTCGCCGCCGTGGCCGCGCTCCTCGTCGTCTACACCATGTCCCGCTCCACGCTGGCCGGGCTCGCCCTGGCCCTGCCCCTCCTCGTGTTCCTGGAACGCGGGCCGCGGGCGACGCTCGCCATGCTCGTGGGCGGCCTGGCGGTCGTCGTCGCATCGGGCAAGGGGAGCGCTGTGCTCGACTACGCCGTGCGCACGGGGGCGGCGGGCGACGTTGCCTCCGTCGGCGGACGGACCGGCATCTGGGACGCGGTCCTGCGGGAGTTCTGGGGCTCCCCGGTCATCGGCCTCGGCTTCCACGCCGACCGCATCCTCCTGGCGCAGCAGGTCCAGGACGCATGGCTCCACGCCCTCCTCCAGGCCGGCATCCTGGGCACGGCGTTCTTCGTCGCGGCCTGGGCCCTGGGCTGGCTCGGACTCTGGCGGCTCGGCCTGCGGCGGCGCTTCCTCGGCCTGGCCCCGGAGCACCGCGCCCCGCTCGTGGAGGCGTCGGTCGTGCTCGCGTTCCTCACCGTGCGCTCCGTGAGCGAGTCCACAGGCGCGTTCTTCGGCGTTGACCTGCTCCTCCTCGTTCCCCTTCTCGTCTACGTCCATGCCGTATGGGCCGCGCAAGCGACGGGCGCGCCCGACCCGCTCGTGGCCTGGCTGCGCCGAGGCGCGCAAGCGTCGCGCCGCGGCGAGACCCCGGCCGTCGAACCTCCCGCCGGGGAGCGGCCGTCGGACGCGGGCCGGTGAGGCGCGGCGCGCAGCCGGGGAGCGCTCAGGGCGCGGAGCGCGCGAGCGCGAACGCGCCGACGAGGAGCCCGGCGTACAGGCCCCAGGCCAGCCACATGCGGACCACGAGCTGCGGCTCCGTCACGCGCATGCGCCGCATGAAGACGTGCGTCCAGCTCCGCGTCGGGCCCTCGTACACGAGCGTGCCGTCCGGCTCCACGCGTGACGCGAAGCACTGCACGCGGAACTTCCCCTTCGCCTTGAGGAAGAACTCGATGATGTGCGGCAGGAAAAGAAGGAACCCCCAGAACTCCACGGCGCTGAGCACCGCCCCGGCCGCCAAGGTCGCTCCCACGAGCAGCGTCCCGGTGTCGCCCGGGAAGACGCGGGCCGGGGCGATGTTGAACACCAGGAAGCCGCCGAGCGCGCCGATGAGGGGGAAGAGGAGGGCGAGCCCGAGCAGGTGACCGTGCAGGATGGCCAGCCCGGCGATGGCCGCAGCGAGGATGATGCCCAATCCCGTGCCCAAGCCGTTGAACCCTTCGAGCATGTTGAAGCCGTTGCTCGCGCTCGCCACGGCGAGGGGCACGAGGACGATGGCGTACAGCGGCCCGAGGTCCACCGCGCCCACGACGGGGAAGAGGATGCGGCTGTCCGGCGCATAGAGCGCAAGGGGCAGGGCGAAGGCGAGCGGGATGAAGGCCTTGAACCTCTGCCGGAGTTCGACCAGGTCGTCCAGCACGCCGGTGATGCACGCCCCGGCGGCGACGATGAGGCTGGCGAGCACGAGCTGCTGCTCGCCGGGCCCGATGCCGCCCAGGGCGAGCACGACGAACACCGAAGCGTTGAACGCCAGGAACACGGCCAACCCGCCCATCTCCGGCACCTCGGGCGCGCCGGGCTTGTGCTTGTCGCGTCCGACGATGTGCGCGCCGCGCAGCTTGCGCACGACGAGCGGGGTGACGGACAACGCTCCGAGCAGGGCGAGGCCGAGGCCGAGGACGAGCGCGGCGCGGAAGCCCAGCCCGACGCCGAGCTGGTCGGCGAACGACATCGGCCGCGCCGAAGGCGCGCGGCCCCATGAACGCTTCTATCCACCTTTCGCCCGCAGGCTCGCCAGGTCCTTGGCGTCATCCCAGCCGAGCTGGTAGGTCATGGGCCCGGTGGGCGCGAAGCCCGGTCCGTCCGCAGCCACCGGGTCGATGACGACGCTCACGTCCCGCTCCACCAGCCACAGGCTGTCGTTGTGGTGGTTGCGGCGGTACGCCGCGTAGTCCGGGCCGTTCACCGGCGGTGCGCCCGGCGCGAGGTAGGTGAACGGCTCCTTGCCGCTCACGGCGGCGAAAACCACGGACTTCCACGGGTCGCTGAGGAACACTCCGTACGTGCCGTTCACGTGCTCCGCTGCCCACGTGTACGCTTCCCAGTCCTTGTCGTTGATGACGTGGTAGTAGCGCGCGTCGATGTGCGCGGCGATCGCGGGTTGCGTGACGAGCAGCAGGCCGGCGACGCACAAGGCGCCCGCGACGGCCCGCGACGGCGCGCGCCGCGCGATGCCGCGAGCGCGCAGCCACGTCAGCGCTTCGTCCACGACGGCTTGCCCGCCCGTGACGAGCGCGCCGGCCACCGGGACGGTCGCCAGGAGCGCCCACGGCTGGTGCCAGCGGTCGTAGAGCGCGTACAGCTTGAGGTGGAGCGAGAGGTCGAGCACGATGAACGTGAACGCCACGAGGCTGGCCAAGGTCGCGGCCTGCACGGCGAGCTGCGCCTGCGCCGGCGGGCGGAGCGCGACCACGGCGCACCCCACCGCCCAGAGCAGGATGAACGGCAGGCCGACCTGGTCGAAGATGGTGAGGTCCGTGGGCAATGCCCCGATGCGCTCGCTCTCCGTGCCCACGTCGTCGGCGAACGCCTGGGACAGCGCGAGCACGGGCACGAGGGCCACGAGCGCGAGCAGGGCCACGGACCGCCGGTCGCCGCGGACGAAGGGCAGCGCGCAAAGCAGGACGAGGAGGGCGGCGAAGCCGAGGAGGAGGTGCACGAAGAACGCCCAGACGACGAGGAGGAGCAGCGCGCCCGCCGCCTTGGGCGAGCGCGCCGCGCGCGGAGCGAGGAGGAGCGTGGCAGCGACCCAGGCCAGGCCGAACGCGCTGGGCACGAGGAACGCCGGGCCGAGGAAGCGCACCGAGGTGGGCACGAACGCGACGAGCGCGGCCGCCACGGGGGCGCCGGGCCACGGGCGGAGCGCGGCCCAGAGCAGGAGCGCCGAGAGGGCGAGCCAGGCCGCGGGCAGGTAGCGGAAGAGCGCGAGCCAGTCGAGCCCGGTGAGCTCCTGGAGCATGATGACGGAGGTGTGGAAGCCGCGCTCGTGCACCTGGCCGCGCAGGCTGAGCTCGGCGCGCGCCAGGTAACCCTGCGCCAGCCGGAGGAGGCCGGGGGCGTTCTCGTCATCCACCGGGCTGCCCGGGAGCAGGGCGTGCGGGGCGTACGTGACGCCGAGAACGAGGGCGAGCGCGCCGGCCAGGGCGAGCGCGTGGAGCACGCGCGGGACCCGCCGGCCGGCCATGCGCGGTCAGGCCCGCGCCGCCTCTCATACCTTGCGCATCCCGTCCGCCACGCCGCGTGCGGAACGCTCATGGCCGGCGAGCGCGCTGCCGCAGCGTGGACCTCGGCCTCGCCGCGCCGCTCCTCGGCCTGGCGCTGTTCCTCTTCCCGGGCGTGGCGTGGGCGCGCGTCGTGGCCCCGGACCTCGGGCTGGGAGGGAGCGCCGGGCTGAGCGTCGTGCTCGCCTTCACCCTCGCCCCGGCGGCGCTGTTCGCGCTGAACACCGTGTTCGCCGTGCCCGTGCGGCCCGACGTCTCGGCGCTCCTCGCCGCGGGCTTCGGCATGGCCGGCCTCGCCGCCGGGCTCCGGCCCTTCGTGTCACGACTGGGCGCGTGAGTCCCAGGCCAGCCTGCCCTCGTGCAAGGCGCAGCGCCGGGGGAAGAAGCGCAGGGCGAGCGGGTCGTGGCTCGCGACGAGCACGGCGCGCCCGTCTGCGGCGAGCGCGGCGAGCAGGGCGAACACGCGCAGCGCGCTCGCCTCGTCGAGGTTCGCCGTGGGCTCGTCCGCGGCGATGAGCCGCGGGTCGTTGGCCAAGGCCCGGGCGATGGCCACGCGCTGCAGCTCGCCGCCGGAGAGCGAGCCGGGGAAGTCGCGGGCGTGCGCCTCCATCTCCACGCGCTGCAGCAGGTCGAGGGCGCGCTCCTTGCCGCCCTTCGCCCCGACGAGTTCCATGGGCAGGCGCACGTTCTCCTCCGCCGTGAGGTCGGGGATGAGGTTGAAGTGCTGGAAGACGAGGCCGACGTGGCGCGCGCGCAGCCGGGCGCGGGCGGTGGCGTCGAGGGTCGCGAGGTCCTGCCCGGCGAGCCAGGCCGAGCCCTCCGTCGGGGGCTCGATGCCGGCGAGGACGTGGAGGAGCGTGCTCTTGCCGCTGCCGCTCCGGCCGCGCAGCAGGACGCTGTCCCCCGGCCGCAGGCCGAGGCTCACGCCGTCGAGCACGGCGCGCTCGCCGTAGCGCTTCCCCACGCCGCGCGCCTCGCACGCGAGGGCCCCGGGTGCGGTGACGCGGGTGAGGATGGGCTCCCCGTCGTTCCACGTCGCGCCCGCGGCGGCGGCCACGGCCGCGCGCATGCGCCATGGCCGGCTTAACCCTTGGCAAGGTTCTTTCCCCCGGCGCGCGCTGCCCGGCGCGTGCTGGTGGCGCGCGCCTTCGTGCTCGGGCTCAACCCCCGCGCGGGGCTCGCCGTGGCCATCGTCGCCATGAGCGTGGCCTACGCGCTCGTCACCGGCGCTGCGGTGCACGGCCTGGAGGACGCGGGCGCGACGCTCGCCCCCGACCTGACGAAGCCCAACACGCTCCTCGCCCTGCCCCACCTCGCGCCGTTCCCGTCCGACGCCGCGCCGCGCGGCAGCGTGCTGCTCACGCACGCGACGTGGAACGGCACGACCCTGGGCACGGTGCGTCCGTGGGACCATCCATCGGGCGCTGCGGTGCTCGGAGCTTACGCCCACGCGCCGGACCTCACCGCGCTCGGCATCGCCGTGGACCCGGGGGCGGCGCCCGACGAAGGCGCGCCGGGGGATTGGGTGCTCGTGCCGCCGGCGGTGTTCGACCGCGTCGCGCCCGAGCTCGCCGGGAAGGCCACGCTCGCCCTGGCCCACGGCGCGAAGTCACCGCCCGGGTTGCTCGCCTTCCCGGCCCCGGCGGCCGGCGTGTTCTACGTCGCCGGCGCGGACCAAGTTTTCGACAGCATCCACCTCGTCGTGCTCGCCATGGGCCTGCTCGTCGCGCTCATCGCCGGCGGCGTGCTGCGCCTGGAGGTGCTGAGCCGGGAGCGGGACCTGGCGACGCTCGAAGCCCTGGGCGGCGCGAGCGCCGCGCGCCGCGCGGTCGTGCTGCGCGCCGTCTGGCTCGTCGGCCTGGGCGTGGGGCTGGGCCTCGGCACGGGCCTGGCCATCGCGCGCCTGCTCGCGCGCGCCTTCCACGGGCCGGGGGTGGACGTTCCGTTCGCGGCCGAGGTCGCGCTCGTCGCGCTCGCGGCGGGCGTGCTCGCCGGCACGCTGGGCGGAGCGGCCCGCCTGCGCGCCCCGCTCGCGCCCCGCCTCGGCCGCCGCGGCCCGGCGGCGCGCCGCTTCCCCGGCCCGGTGCGCTTCCTCCTCGTC
>JAIVGT010000395.1 GCA_020201485.1 Halobacteriales archaeon | reverse complement strand
CCGCGTCCCACACCGCGCGGTCCAGGGCGACGGCGTCCGCGACGCTGCCCGCGGTCAGGGTGAGGGGGAGGGCGGTGGCGTTCGCCGGATAGCCGGGGAGGTAGCGGCTGGGGTGCACGAAGGCGAGCGGCGATGCGTCGCGGAACGCGGCGGCGTAGGGGTTGATGCCGGTGTCGACGTGCGCGATGACGACGAGCGGGCCCGGGTCGGGCGCGTCGGCCGACGGGCCCGCGGCCGGGACGAGGGCATCGCCCGCGCCGGGCGTGGCGCGCGGCGGGGTCGTGCCGGCGCCCGGGGGCGGCGCGGCCTCGACGGGCGTGGTGATGTCGCCGGCATCCTCCGCCGGAGGCGGGGGCGCGGCAGGAGCGCCGAGGCAGCCGGCGAGCACGAGCAGGCCGAGCAGCAGGGCCGCGCGCATGGCGGCGCATGCCGACGGGCAGGCTCAAGGCTTGTGGTGGGAGCCTTGCGCGGTCAGGCCTTCGAGGCTTCCCAAGCCTGCTGGGCCACGTCGCGCGCCCGGCGCACCGCGGCTTCGTGGTCCGCGCCCGGGTCCATGAGCAGCACGGCGAGCGCCGGGCCCGGCAGGGCAGCCATGGCCAGCAGGCCCCCGTCGTAGTCGAGGAGCACGACGCGCGCCGCGCCGCCGGCGCCGAGCTGGCGCAGGGCGAGGTGCGCCTGCACCTGCATCGCGACCAGGGCCGCGCCCAGCGCGCTGGCATCGAGGCCCGCGGGCAGCTTGCTCGCCATGGCGCGCCCCTGCGCGTCAAGCACCGCCGCGCCGTGCACGTCGCCGCGCACCGCGTCCTTCACCACGCGCTGCAGGCCCTTGGCGTCGAACTGCGGCTGGGGCTGCATCTGCGCCGCGGCCTGCTGCTGCCCGCCCACGGGAGCGGCGTCGCCGCTGTGCTTGATGGCCGCGCCCATGCGCGCCAGGTCCTCGCCGCGCTCGATGGCGGCGCTCACGCGCTGCGCCAGGGTCTTCTGGTAATGCGGGGCTTTGACGACGTAGTCGATGGCGCCCCGGCCCATGGCCTGCATCGCGACCTCCTCGCTGCCGTGCCCGGTTCGCTGTCCTCGACGAGCAGGATGCGGGTCATGCCTTGGCCTCCGCGAGCTCCTGGAGGTGGGCGATGGCCTGCTCCATGCGCACGAGGGCCGTGCCGATGTGGTCGAGGTCCGAGGCTTCCACTGCCTCGCCCTCCGCGAGCTTCTCCCGCGCCAGGTCGAGGTACGCCACGCCGGCGCTCAGGCCGCTGCGCAGGTCGTGCAGGACGGTGCCCAGCTCGTTCGGCCCCCGCATGGTCGGTTGAAAGCCATCTTGCCTATGATAGCCTTTCCTTGTCGGCCTTGGGGTTGGAGCGTGTTCCAGGGCCTGTCCCCGGCGCAGGCACCCCGGCCCGCCCGGCTGCTCAGCGGGCCGCGGCCTCGGCCTCGACGTCCCGCTTCGTCTTGAAGCCGCGCAGGCGCTGGGCCTCGGCCGCGACGTGGCGATGGAAGCCCTGGACCCAGGACTGGACCTCGCGCTGCGGCCACCGCGCCAGCAGCCCGGGCTTGACCTTGGGCTCGAGGATGACCGTGGCCCCGAACCAGAGCTGCGTCTGCTCGCCGCGGGGGAAGAAGTCCAGGTCGAGGATGAAGTGCTGCACGCCCTGCGCCCGCTGCGCCGTGCCCTTGACCATGCCCAGGGAAAGCTGCGCCGGAGCGATGTGGTAGGTCATCTCCCACTCCCCGGCGAAGCCGTTCGTGAACTCCATGCGCCACCGGCCGCCGAGGCTGGGGGTGAGCGGGTCGATCTTGCCGCTCGCCGGCGCGACCTGCGCGATGCTGGCGAGGCCCTGCCCCTTCGCGTCCTTGAACCAGCCGGGCCACCGCTGCAGGTCGGTGACGAGCGGCCAGAGCTGGTTGACGTGCGCCGGGAGCATCGTGCTCGTCGTGCAGTCGTACTTCTTGCCGGTCACGGGGCCGACCATGCAGGACGGGCAAGCGGCGCGACGCACTTGGCTCTTTCGCTGGCCGCCTCGCGCTGCGGCTCCGGGCCACGGTCAGCGCTCCGCGAGCGACGCCGGCCGGGCGAGCGCGCCGAGGATGGGCCGCGTGCCGGCGAGCACGTCGAGCCCGGGTAGCTCGGGCAGCGGGACCCAGCGCCGCGCCTCGTGGGGCGCGACCTCGCCGACCGCCTCCGCCAGGAACGCGTGGAGCCGCACGTGCGGCCCGCCGGGGTACTGGTGCTCGTGCACGCCGAGCGCGCGCACGATGCGAACGTCCACCCCCAGCTCCTCGCGCGCCTCGCGCCGCGCCGCGTCCTCCGGCCCTTCGCCGGGCTGGACCTTGCCGCCGGGGAGCTCCCACAGGCCCGCGCCGGGCGCACGGAGCCTCCGCTGGAGCAGCACGCCGCCATCGCGCACGAGCGCGACGACCGCGACCTCCGTCACCGGCCCGGCCACGCGGCCGGGACCGGCGCGCCGGACCTTCAGGCTGCCGTCGCTGGCGCGCCCACCGGGCTGGCCGCGACGGGCAGCGCCGGCAGCACGGGCAGCGCCGGGGGCAGCACGACGGCCACGATGGCGAACTGCGCCGCGCTCACGCCGCGCACGCCCACGAAGTACTTGCCCGCCCCGAGGAACGGGCTGACCTGCAGCGCCGGAACGGGCACGGGCGGAGCCGGCAGGTCGGCGACGGCGATGTTGAACGTGCACGTGTCGAGAACGCCCAGGCTCACCGCCGCGCAGTCGTGCGTTAAGAGCGTGGGCAGGCCGGCGGCGTGCCGCACGTACAGGTCGGCGTCGCTGCCCACGGCGCAGGCGACGGCCCCGCATGCCGCGTCCGTGCCCTGCTGCACCAGCGGGCACGCGAACGCGCTCGTCGCGCACGCGTACAGCTCCGCCGTGTCCGCCGGGTGGCACAGGTCGCCCAGGCCGGCGAGGGCGGTGCAGCCGGCCAGGAGCGGGTCGCCGATGATGGCGACGCTCATGTGGACGGTGCCCTCGGGCACGACGACCTTCCAGTACGTGAACTGCCCGGCTTGCACGCCCCCGAGCTGCGGGACGAGGTTGTCCAGCACCGGGATGACGATGTCCGTCCCCGTCATGCTGAACGACCCGCTGCCGCTGAAGCGCTTCACCATGGCGAACCAG
>JAIVGT010000036.1 GCA_020201485.1 Halobacteriales archaeon | reverse complement strand
GCTGAACAGGCTGACCAGGCTCTGCCCGCGGAACGGGTTCACGATGAACAGGCTGCTCGTGGCCGGGTTGCCGACCTGCATCGGGATGCGGCGGTTCATGGCGTCGAGCTTCTGCAGCGCGCTCGCCAGGGCGTACGGCTTGCGGCAGATCTCCGCGCCCGTGCGGTCCGCGCCGTACTCCCGGCTCCGGGAGATGGCCATGCGGATGAGGAACGCGGCCATCGCAGCGAGCACGCCCACGGCGAGCACGACGAGGATGTTGCCGCTGTCGCGCCGGCCGCCGCCGAACATCGTGCCCCAGAACAGCCAGCGCACCGGGAAGGCGATGGCCATGGCGATGGTCGCCGCGACGCTGCCTACGAGCACGTCGCGGTTCTTCACGTGGGCCATCTCGTGGCTGAGCACCGCCTCCAGCTCGTCGTCGTCGAGGAGGTTGAGGATGCCCCGCGTCGCCGCCACGACCGCGTGGTCCTGGTTGCGGCCGGTGGCGAACGCGTTCGGGGTGTCGGTGGGGATGACGGCGACGCGCGGCTTGGGGAGCTGCGCGTTCGCGCACACCCGGTCGACGATGGCGTGGAGGCGCGGGGCCTCCGCCGGGCTGATGACCTTGGCCCGGTAGCTCCACAGGACGATCTTGTCGCTCCAGAAGTAGCTGACGAAGTTCATGACGAGGGCGAGCACGAGGAAGATGAGCGCCCCGCCGGCGGCCGTGCCGAGGACGAACTCGCCGAGCACGGTGCCGATGACCATGAACAGGAACGCCAGGGCCACGAACAGCGCGAACGTGCGCAGCGTGCCCCGCAGGTTGTCCACCATGTTCTCGCCGGGCGCCACTGTCGCGCCCGGCTCTTAAGGATGATGGGGCTGCGGCTGCCGGCGTCGACCGCAACGGCTTTGGCCGCGCGCCCGCCTTGCCTGCGCATGGGAGCGCGCGGGGACTGGAACCTGCCCAATGCGCTCACCGTCGCGCGCATGGTCGCGGTCCTGCCCCTCGGCGCGCTCCTCTGGCTGGGCGCGGACCCGGCGTACACGTTCGTGGACGCGTTCGCGCTCGCGCTCTTCGCGCTCACGCTCGCCACCGACCTCCTCGACGGCTGGCTCGCGCGGCGCATGGGCCAGGTCACGGGCCTGGGCAAGATGCTCGACCCGCTCGCGGACAAGGTCATCATCGCCGCGTGCCTCGTGTTCCTCGTGGAGCGACGCGTGGCTCCGGCGTGGGCCGTCGCGGCCATCCTCGTGCGCGAGTTCGCCGTCACCGGGCTGCGCAGCATCGCGCAGGGCCGGGGCGAGGTGTTCGGCGCGAGCCAGCTCGCGAAGGCCAAGACCGCGCTGCAGAGCGTCGCCATCCTGCTCTTCCTCGCGCCGCCCACGCTGCTGCACCGTTTCGAGGGCGCGGACGTGCTCGTCCTCGGCCGCTGGGTGCTGTACGCGAGCGTGCTCGTGGCGTGGGTGAGCGGAGCGCAGTACTTCTACGGCTTCTTCAAGGCTCCAGCGCCTTCGGCCTCGGCCCCTGCGACCGGCCCGGCGACGCGCTGACGCTCCCGCCTCCCCTCGGCCCAGAGCAGGAACGCCGGCTGCCAGCGCAGCGCGAGGACGAGCGCGATGCCGACCATCGCATACGCGATGAGCGGGTCGATGAGCCAGTGCACGCCGACGAAGAAGCTCGCCGGGGGGATCATCACCGCGAAACATCCCGCGAGCAGCGCGAAGCGCTTGTGCCCGCTGCGCCACCGCGTACAGGCACGCGAAGCCGAGCGCGAACAGGCTCAGCCCCTTCACGTCGCGGTGCAGCACGAGGAAGGCCGGCGTGAAGTAGATGAGGAACGGGTAGCCGAAGAGGTACGCGAGCAGGAACAGCTGCCGGATGGGCTCGGGCCAGGGGAACTGCTGGAACCACGCCACGCTCGTGCCCTCGAATCCCGCCACGTCGCGCGTCGCGTCGTAGGCGGAGGTCGCGCTCACCCAGGCGTCGAGCCGCACCTCGGTCAGGTGCACGATGAGCACGCCGACGATGAGCGCGAGCGGGATGAGCAGGGGCTCGAGGTCGCGCTTCCCCGGCCAGGCGAAGCTCCGGCCGGAGCGCAGCGGCGCGCCGCTCAGCAGCCCCAGGCCGAGCGCGATGAGCGCCACGTGCCCGGCGACGATGAGGAGCAGCGCGTCCACGCGGGCAGGAAGCCGGGCAGGCAGATGGAGGTTTCGTCGCCGCGGCTCCGTGTTCCGCCTTCGCTCGGAACGGATCCTGGGCCGGGCGTCACGCGCTCAGCGGATGCGGACCATGCGGCCCGCTTCCGCCTCGACGACGGCGAGGATCTTGCGCACGGCCTCGGTGCGGATGGGCTTGCCCAGGTGCCCGAACGCGCCCAGGCTCACCGCCTTCACCACGTCCGCATGGTCCGGCTGCAGCGCCGTGACGAGCACGATGCGCGCCTCCGGGCGGGCGTCGAGCATGGCGCGGAGCGCGCCGAGCCCGCCCTGGCCGGCGGAGTCGTCGAGCATCATGTCCAGGAACACGACCTCGGGGCGGTCCTCGACGAACACGTCCATGGCCGCCTGCGCGTCCTCCGCCTCGCGCACGTCCGCGCCGTGGCTGGCGTTGCGGATGGCGGCGGCGAGGGTCATGCGGGCGGTCCGGCTGTCGTCCACGATGAGGAACCGCGTCACGGCGCGCCCCCGTCCCGCACCGCCTCGAGCTGCGGGCGCACGCGCTGCCACGCGTCCTCGGCCTGCTGCTGGAGCTGCGGGGCGTTGGCCATGTCGCCAGCTCGGGCGCGTTGCTCCGCGTCCCGGCACACCTCGGCCAGCTGCTGCGCGCCGAACGTCGCGCTCAGGCCTTTCAGCGTGTGGGCCGCGACGTGGAAGCGGGGCGCGTCCTGCGCCGCGAGCGCGGTGCGCATGCGGGCCAGGAGCTGCGGGGCCTCATCGAGGAAGCTCGACAACAGGTCGCGCATCGTGTCCGCGTCGCCGAGCTCGTCGCGGAGCCGGGCGAGCACGGAGCGTTGCAAGGGCTCATCGGGCATGCTGCATCTCCTCCTCCCGGGCCGCGATGCAGCGCTGGAGCGCGTCCGCCAGCTGCAGCAGGTCCACGGGCTTCGTCACGTAATCGTCCATGCCGGCGGCGAGGCACCGCTCGCGGTCCCCGGCCAGCGCGTTCGCCGTCATGGCCACGATGCGCGGCCGGTCCCCCTCCGGCACGAGCTGGCAGATGCGGCGCGCCGCGTCCAGCCCGTCGAGCTCGGGCATCTGCACGTCCATGAGGATGACATCGTAGGGCTGGCGCGCCAGCGCGTCGAGCACCTCCAGGCCGTTCGCCGCGACGTCCGCGGAGTAGCCGAGGCGCTGCAGGAGGCGGAGGGCGACCTTCTGGTTCACGGCGTTGTCCTCGGCGAGGAGGATGCGCATGGGGTGCTCCTGCCCCATGCCGGCGTTGGCCTTGGTCTGCGGGCGCTGGGCTGCGACGCGGCTCGGCTGGCCCTGGCACGCCTCGACGAGGGCGTTGTGGAGCTGGCTTGGCTTGATGGGCTTCGTCAGCATGGCGGCGAAGCTCAGGCCCATGGCCTGCGTGTCCTCGCGCCGCGGCCCCAGGCTGCTGAGCATGACCAGGGGCAGCGTTTCCCCGCCGCGGTGCCTGCGCATCTCCTGCGCGAGCCGCAGGCCGTCCATGCCGGGCATGTGCATGTCGAGGACGGCGAGGTCGAACGGGTCGCCGCGCGCCACCCACGCCAGGGCTTCCTCGGGGGTGGCGGTGCTGCGCGCAAGCATGCCCCACGCCTCCGCGTACCGGTCGAGGATGCGGCGGTTCGTCGCGTTGTCGTCCACGATGAGCACGCGCTTGCCGCTCAGCTCCGGCTGCGGCCCGCGCACGCGCATGCGCCCCGGGCTCGGCGCGGACTCGCAGGTGTAGGTGAGGAGGAACGTGCTGCCCCTGCCCGCGTCGCTCGCGACGGCGATGGTCCCTTGCATCATCTCCATGAGCTTACGGCAGATGGCCAGGCCCAAGCCGGTCCCGCCGTACACGCGGCTCGTGCTCGCGTCCACCTGGCTGAACGGCTGGAACAGCCGGTTGCGCCGGTCCTCCGGGATGCCGATGCCCGTGTCCTTGACCGCGATGCGCACCTCGTGCCGGTTCTCCTGCAGGGCGACGGGCTTGCTGCTCACCGTGACCAGGACTTCGCCCTTCTCCGTGAACTTCACGGCGTTGCTCAGCAAGTTCACCAGCACTTGCCGCAGCCGGCCGGCATCCCCGACGACCGCGCCCGGCACCCCGTCCTCGATGAGGTAGGCCAGCTCCAGGCCCTTCTCCGCGGCGCGCGCCGCGACCAGGTCCAGGCTCTCCTCCACCGTCGTGCGCAGGTCGTACGGGTGGTGCTCCAGCTCCATGCGCCCGGACTCGATCTTGCTGAAGTCGAGGATGTCGTTGATGATGACGAGCAGGTGGTCGCCGCTGGCGCGGATGGTGTCCACGAAGTCGCGCTGCTCCGCCGTGAGCTCCGTCTCCAGCAGCAGGCTCGTCATGCCGATGACGGCGTTCATCGGGGTGCGGATCTCGTGGCTCATCGTCGCCAGGAACTCCGCCTTGGCCGTGCGCGCCACGTCCGCCTGCCGCCGCGCCTGCTCCAGCTCGCGGTTGTGGGAGAAGAGCAGCTCCTCCATGCGCAGGTGGCCGGTCAGGTCCCGGTGGCTCATCGCCAAGCAGCGCAGCCGGCCCTGCCCGTCGCGCACGGCGCGGCCGAAGATCTCCACGTCGAGGAGCGCGCCGTCCTTGCGCTTGCGCTTCGCCTGGTACAGGCAAGTGCCGGTCTCCACCGCCTCGCGCACCATGCCCCGCGCCGCCTCGGCCATCGCCGGGTCGGCGGGCACGAGCAGCTCGAGAACCGGCTTGCCCACGGCCTCGGCCGCGGTCCAGCCGTAGAGCTGCTCCGCGCCCCAGCTCCAGGCGAGGATGGTCCCGCGCTCGTCGAGGGCGAACAGGCCCTCCCGGGCGGAGCCTGCCAACGCCTCGGCCAGGGCGGGGTCCATCAGGGAAGGTTGGCGGGAAACGCCTAACAAGGGTTCGGAAGGGGCCGGAGGTCCGCTAGGCCGGAAGCCCGTCAGCCGACGCGCTCGACGCGGATGTCGCAGCGCTGGCCGCCCTTCAGCATGCACTCCGGCTCCGTGACCCGGATGTGCTCGTGCTGCTCCCGAGCGATGCCTCGGGCGATGCCCTTGGCCACGCCGCACATCTGGCGGCGGGAGGTGTAGGTCAGGCGCAGCTTGTCCGGGCCTTCGCGGACGACCTGGAGCTGCGGCGGGAGCGCGCCCGGGCTCTGCACGCGCACCTGGCGGTGGATGAGCTGCTCCGTGTTCTCGATGATGTCGAGCGTGCGCCACGCCGGGTCGAGCTGCGGGCGGTACATGGTGAGCAGGTCGGGCGCGAGGAACTCGCCGAAGTCCTCCAGGATGTCCGAGGCGGACTTGCCGGTGAGGCGGGACGCGGTCGTGACGAGCGTGATGACGTCCACGTCGCCGTACGCCTGGTTCGGCAGGAAGACCTTGTCCTGCATGCCCGACGCGGCGAGCAGGTCGTTCCACGCCTTCGTGCCCATCCGGGCCACGACGTACTTCTTCAGCTCGGCGAAGATGATGCCGTGCACGCGCGCTCCCCCGAGGGAGCAGGCGGACGGGCGGGAAATCCCTTTCGCAATCGGCCCAGGGCGCGGCCTACCCGGCGCGGTGCGCGGCGCGGAGGAAGCCCAGCGCCTCGAGCGCGCCCCGCGTCTGCGCGTGCGGCGCGCGGAGGGCGAGGCCGCGATGCCAGCCGGGCGCGACCTTGCTCATCGGGAGGATGGGCTTGCCGTGCGCGGCGAGGATGCGCTCCACCTCCGGGCTGGCGTTGCGCGGCAGGAAGGCGAGATCGCTGTGCACGAGGAACTCCCAGTCGTTCTGGCTGTCGGCGATGGCGGCGATGGGATGCTTGCCGGCGATGGCGGCCAGGCCGCGGTGCTTGTGGAAGCCGCGCGGCACGACATCGACCGCCACGCTGCTGAACTTCACGTCGAAGCGCTCCGCCAGGCCCTCGCGCCGCACGATGCGCTGCACCGCGGGGACGAGCTTCGCCGGCGGGTCGCGCGTGTACGGGCGCTGCGTGAACACGCTCACGCTCGTCAGGCGCGGCGCGAAGTGCTTCACACCGGGCAAGCCTGCTCCTTCCAGCACGGAGCGCAGGTGCGCCACCTCGCGCCGCGTGCGCGCGCTCGTCAGCGGCACCTCCTTCCCGCGCTGCATCACGCTCGCCCCCGTCTCCAGGACGTAGCCGTGCAGGGTGCGCCGCACCTCGGGCGGGAGCACGTCGCGCACGAAGCCCATGTCGTTGCCCGTGCACACGTAGAGCCGTGCCCACGGGCGCATGGCGCGCAGGTGCTCCACGAGCGGCTGGACGTAGCGGCGCGGGAGCTGCTCGCGCTTGTCGAGGAGCGTGCCGTGCAGGTCGAGGCCGACGAAGAGCGGGAGCCTCATAGCGCCGCGCTCCAATCGGTCTTGCCCGGCTTGTGCCGCTCCCAAGCCTCCGCGCTCGGCTCGCGCAGGAGGGCCGCGACCTCGCGGGCCACGTCCTCCGCAGCGCGGCCGGTGGTGTCCACCTCCAGGACCATCGGGTTGTGGTCCACCGCTTCCACGAGGACCACGTCCACGGCTTCGGCGACGCGGTTCTCCTCGACCTTCATCGCGCTCCAGCCGCGCTCCTGCATGCGCCGCGCCAGCTCGCCGGGCTCGCAGCGCAGCACGACCGCCACCTCCACGCCCTTCACGAGATGGCTGAGATGCCCCTCAAGGACGAGGTCGCGGCCCTTGCCGCGCGCCTCGCGCACCGCGCCTTGGAGGAACTGGCTGAGCGCGCGCGGGTCCACGACCTTGCTGCCGCGCTCCTCGTCCATCTCCTCCCAGAGCTGCTTGCGCTCGATGAGCTCGCCGAGGTCGAGCACGTCGAAGCCGAGCGCGCGCAGCGCGCGGCCGACGCTCGTCTTGCCCGTGCCCGGCGTGCCGGTGAGCGCGGCGATCATGCGCCCCTCGTCACGCCGCCTTCGTCTGCCGCTTTAGCGCGGCCTCGACCAGGCCGAGGAACAGCGGCGCGGGGCGCTCCGGGCGGGACTTGAACTCGGGATGGAACTGGCCACCGATGAAGTATGGGTGCTCCGGCAGCTCGGCGATCTCCATGAGCACGCCGTTCGTGTGCTTCCCGCTGAACACGAGGCCGGCCTTCTCCAGGCGCGGGATGTACTCCGGGTTCACCTCGTAGCGGTGCCGGTGCCGCTCGCGGATGACCGCCTCGCCGTACAGGCGGTGGGCGAGCGTGCCCTCCTTGACGAGGATGGGGCTGCCGCCCAGCCGCATCGTGCCGCCCTTCTCCTGCACGCTGCGCTGCTCCGGCAGGATGTCGATGACCGGGTCGGGCGTGCCCGGGTCGATCTCCGTGCTGTTCGCCTTGCCGATGCCGAGGACGTGGCGCGCGTACTCGCACACGGCGAGCTGGAAACCGAAGCAGATGCCGAGGTAGGGGACCTTGGCCTCGCGCGCGTGCTGGATGGCCTTGATCTTGCCCTCCGCGCCGCGCGAGCCGAAGCCGCCGGGCACGAGGATGGCGTGGTACTTGCCCAGCACGTCCGCCGGCTTCGCGCCGCGCTCGAACTGCTCCGCATCCACCCACGTGACCTCGACGCGCGTCCACAGCTCCGCGCCCGCGTGCCGGAACGCCTCGCTGATGCTGAGGTAGGCGTCCGCGAGCTGCGTGTACTTGCCGACGACGGCGACGTGCACGGTGTGCCGCGGGTTGAGGATGCGCTCCGTGTACCGCGTCCAGGCTTGCAGGTCCGCGGGCTTCGCGCGCTGCTGCAGGCCGAGGCGCTCGATGAGCCAATCCGCCACACCCTGCGCCTCGAGGAGCTGCGGCACCTCGTAGATGGTGCGCGCGTCGGGCGCGCTGATGACGGCGCCCGGGTCCACGTCGCAGAACAGGGCGAGCTTCTCCTTCACCTTCGGGTCGAGGGGCTCCTCGCTGCGGCAGACGAGCATGTCGGGGTCGATGCCGATGGCGCGCAGCGCGCTCACGCTGTGCTGGGTTGGTTTTGTCTTCTGCTCGCCCACCGTGCCCATGACGGGCACGAGCGTGCAGTGCACGAAGGCCACGTTCGCCTCGCCCACCTCGCGGCGGAGCTGGCGCAGCGCTTCCAGGAAGGGCATGCTCTCGATGTCGCCCACCGTGCCTCCGGCCTCGATGAGGCAGACATCGGCTCCGCTGCTGTTCGCGGCGCGCTTGATGCGGTCGCGGATCTCCGTCGTGACGTGGGGCACGATCTGGACCGTCTTGCCCAGGTACTCGCCGCGCCGCTCCTTCTCGATGACGGCGCGGTACACCTTGCCGGTCGTGATGTTGTTGTCACGGCCGAGCTCGACGTCGAGGAAGCGCTCGTAGTTCCCCAGGTCGAGGTCCGCTTCCCCGCCGTCGTCGAGGACGAACACCTCGCCGTGCTCGAAGGGGTTCATCGTGCCCGCGTCGCAGTTGACGTACGGGTCGATCTTCACGGCCGTGACCTTGAGGCCGCGCGCCTTGAGCAAGCGGCCGATGGAGCTGGCCGTGATGCCCTTGCCGAGCCCCGACAACACGCCCCCCGTGACAACGATGTACTTCATCCGAGGTCCACGGGGACCGAGCATTGGGCATGCTCCTGATGAAGGTTCGCGTGCCCGCCCGCTATCGCGGGCTCCAGATGAAAGCGCCGCCTGCTCACAGCAGCTCGCCGAGCGCGCCGAAGTCGAGCCCGAGGAAGTCCCAGACCGCTTGGATGAGCTCCATGGCCTTGCCCGCCGCGGAACGGGGGCACCGGCCTTAGCCGTTTGCCTCGGCCGGTTGCACCGGGACCTTCGCTACTTCATCGACCACAGGCCGAAGGCGACGCCGCCGGGCGCTTGGACGATGGCCATCCAGCCCATGCCGCCCGGGATCTCCTCCGGCGCCATCATCTCCGACGCGCCCGCCTTCAGCGCCTTCTCGAAGCCGGCCCGGATGTCGGGCACCTCGCAGTAGAGGAGCGTGCCGGGAGCTTCGGGCGGCTCGTTGGCGCGGACCCCACCGGTCTGCTTCCCGACGCTCCACATGTGGTACGGGCCGGTGGGCGTGGGC
>JAIVGT010000035.1 GCA_020201485.1 Halobacteriales archaeon | reverse complement strand
ATGCAGTACACGGACGCCTACACGGAGAACGTGCTGTCGTTCGTGAACAGCATCAACACCATCGAGGGCGGCACGCACCTCGCCGGGTTCAAGGCCGCGCTCACCCGCACGCTGAACGACTACGCGCGCGAGGCGAAGCTGCTGAAGGAGAAGGAGGCGGAGAGCCTCGAGGGCGAGGACGTGCGCGAGGGCCTGTCCGCGGTCATCAGCGTCAAGGTGGAGAACCCGCAGTTCGAGGGCCAGACGAAGACGAAGCTGGGCAACAGCGAGGTCAAAGGCATCATCGAGTCCTTGGTCAGCGAGCACCTGCACCACTTCCTCGAGGAGAACCCGCGCGTCGCGCAGATCATCATCGGCAAGGCCCTCGACGCCAGCCGCGCCCGGGAAGCGGCGCGCAAGGCGCGCGAGCTGGCGCGGCGCAAGGGCCTGCTCGACTCCACGGGCTTGCCGGGCAAGCTCGCCGACTGCCAGGAGCGCGACCCGGCGAAGAGCGAGATCTACATCGTGGAGGGCGACAGCGCCGGGGGCAGCGCGAAGCAGGGCCGCGACCGCGCCTTCCAGGCCATCCTGCCCCTGAAGGGCAAGATCCTGAACGTGGAGAAGTCGCGCCTGGACAAGTCGCTGAAGAACCTGGAGATCCAGACCATCCTCGCCGCCATCGGCACGAGCATCGCCGAGGAGTTCGACATCGGCAAGGCGCGCTACCACAAGATCATCCTCATGACCGACGCGGATGTGGACGGGGCGCACATCCGCACGCTGCTGCTCACGCTCTTCTACCGCTACATGCGCCCCCTCATCGAGCAGGGCTACGTGTACATCGCCCAGCCCCCGCTGTTCCGGGTGAAGAAGGGCAAGAAGGAGGCCTACGCGCACACGGAGCGCGAGCTCGCCGCGGCGAAGGCGGAGATCGGGGAAGGCGCGGACGTGCAGCGCTACAAGGGCCTGGGCGAGATGAACCCGGACCAGCTGTGGAGCACGACGATGGACCCGAGCACGCGCACCCTGGCCAAGGTCACCATCGAGGATGCGGCCCTCGCCGATCAGCTGTTCAGCACGCTCATGGGCGAGCTCGTCGAGCCGCGCCGCGAGTTCATCGAGGAGCACGCGAAGGACGTGAAGGTCCTGGACGTCTGAGGTAGCCCATGCCCGAGCAGCTCATCCAGCGCCCCATCGAGACGGAGATGCGCGAGTCGTACATCGACTACGCCATGTCGGTCATCGTCGGCCGCGCCCTGCCCGATGGCCGCGACGGGCTCAAGCCCGTCCACCGCCGCATCCTGTTCGCGATGTGGGACATGGGCCTGCGCGCCGACCGCGCCACGCGCAAGAGCGCCCTCGTCGTCGGCGAGGCCATGGGCAAGTATCACCCGCACGGCGACCTCGCGCTCTACGATGCGCTGGTGCGCATGGCGCAGCCGTTCAGCCTGCGCTACCCGCTCATCCACGGGCAGGGCAACTTCGGCAGCGTGGACGGGGACAACCCGGCGGCCATGCGCTACACGGAGGTGCGGCTGAGCCGCATCGCCCAGGAGCTGCTGGAGGACATCGACGAGGAGACGGTGGACTTCGGCGACAACTACGACGCGTCCCTCAAGGAGCCCCTCGTCCTGCCCGGCCGGCTGCCCAACCTGCTCGTGAACGGCAGCAGCGGCATCGCCGTGGGCATGGCCACGAACATGGCCCCGCACAACCTGGGCGAGATCGTGGATGCCATCGCCAAGGTCATCGAGCAGCCGGACATCGGCGTGCAGGAGCTCGCGCACCTCGTGCCCGGGCCCGACTTCCCCACCGGCGGAATCATCTACGGCAAGAAGGGCATCCTCGAGGCGTACGCGACGGGCCGCGGCATCGTGCGCGTGCGGGCGCGCGCCACCATCGAGGAGGGCAAGGACCGGGACCGCATCATCGTCACCGAGCTGCCCTACCAGGTGAACAAGGCGAAGCTCCTGCAGGACATCGCCGCCCTGGTCAAGGAGAAGAAGCTGGAGGACATCAGCGACCTGCGCGACGAGTCCGACCGCGACGGCATGCGCATGGTCATCGAGCTCAAGCGCGCGGCCAACGCCGAGGTCGTGCTGAACAACCTGTTCGCGCACACCGCGCTGGAGTCGAGCTTCGGCATCCTGAACCTGGCCCTGGTGAAGAACGAGCCCAAGGTCCTGACCCTGAAGGGCCTCATCGAGGTGTACATCGCGCACCGCGTCGAGGTCGTGACGCGCCGCACGCGCTTCCGCCTGCGCAAGGCCGAGGAGCGGGCGCACATCGTGGAGGGCCTGCTCACCGCCCTGGACCACATCGACGCCGTCATCGCCATCATCCGCGGCTCGCGGGACACGGACGAGGCGCGGGCGAACCTCATGGCGGGCCGGCTCCCGGGGCGCGTCGCCGCGGACCGCGCCTCCGCCAGCCTGGCAGGCTTCACGCTCAGCGAGGTCCAGGCCAAGGCCATCCTGGAGATGCGCCTGAGCAAGCTCACCGGCCTGGAGACGCAGGCCCTGCGCGACGAGCTGGCGCAGCTGCGCACGACCATCGCGGAGCTGCAGGCCATCCTCGGGGACAAGGCCAAGCTCATGGCCATCATCGTCGCCGAGCTGAAGGACCTGAAGCAGAAGTACGGTGACGCGCGGCGCACGGAGATCGTGGGCGAGGACGTGGAGATCTTCGTCGAGGACCTCATCCCGGACGAGCCCGTCGTCATCATGAGCACGCACCAGGGCTACATCAAGCGCGTGCCCCTCGGCGAGTACCGGGCCCAGGGCCGGGGCGGCAAGGGCGTCATCGGCATCTCGGCGAAGGAGGAGGACACGGTCGTGGACGTGTTCCTCACGACGAACCACCACACCGTGCTGTTCGTCACGAACCGCGGCCAGCTCCACTGGCTCAAGGCCTACCGCATCCCGGAAGGCGACCGGTACAGCAAGGGCAAGGCCATCGTCAACCTCCTGCAAGGCTTGGAGGAGGACGAGAAGGTCCAGGCGGCCATCCCGGTGCGGGAGTTCCGCGACGACCAGTTCCTGTTCTTCGCCACGAAGAAGGGCTTGGTGAAGAAGACGGAGCTGAGCGCGTACGGCAACGTGCGCGTCAGCGGCATCCGCGCCGTGCAGCTGGAGGAGGGCGACGAGCTCATCGGCGTGGACCTGAGCTCAGGGCACGACGACGTCGTCCTCGCCAAGGCCCAGGGGCAGAGCATCCGCTTCCATGAGGACGAGGTCCGCCCCATGGGCCGCACGGCGTACGGCGTGAAGGGCGTGGGCATCGACGACAAGGACGAGGTCGTCAGCCTGTGCGTCCTGCACGGCCAGGGCGACCTGCTCACGGTCAAGGCCGACGGCAAGGGCAAGCGCACGCCCCTCGAGGACTACCCGGTGAAGCACCGCGGCACCTACGGGCAGATCACCATCAAGGCCGAGGACGCGCCGGTCGTGGCCATGCTCCAGGTCGAGGACGGGGACGAGATCCTCGCCACCACGGAGCAGGGCATCGTCATCCGCATCCCGGTGGGCGACATCCCGCAGAAAGGCCGCATCGCCCAGGGCAACTGGATCATCCGGCCGGGGGAAGCGGACAAGGTCATCGCCGTCGCCCGGCTGCAGAAGAAGGACCTGCCGGAGACGGCCGAGCCTCCCCCGCCAGCGCTCGGCGAGCAGCGCCCGGCGAGCGAGGCCAAGCCCCCGAAGGCGGACAACTTCCCCCACGAAGCCCCGGAGGAGCCGGAGCACGGCGGGGACGACGAGGCCTAGTGCGCGATGCCGAGCTCGCGCGCGTAGTCGTCGCTCCAGCCGAAGTCCTTCGCCCGCACGTCGCCCGGCGCGCACCAGGCCAGCTCTTTCCACCACGGCCCGTGCTTCGCCGGCAGGCGGGCCTTCACGCGGTAGGTGAAGGCGAGGTCCCAGTGCTTGTGCCCGGGGTACCACGTGCTCGGGTAGGTCCAGGAGCCGATGTGCGCATCCTGGATGGTCCAGGACGTGACGCGCAGCTGGCCGCGCAGGACGCGCGCCAGGCCGCGCTCCGGGTGCTCGCCCTCGCGCAGGTACGTGCTCGGCAGCCGGAGCCAGGTCAGCGGCAGGTTCCGCTCGTCGTCGTCGTACGCGCGGAGCTGGGGCAGCCACTCCTTGCGCCAGCGCGGATGGTCCTGCGCCAGGCCGACGAGGACCTTGCCCCGCTGCTCCAGGAGGGCGAAGACGCTGATGCACATCCCGGCGGGGGGCGGTCGCTCGTAGCGGTCCTGCGGCCCGTAGCGGGCGTAGTGCGCAGCCATGGCCCGGCATCGGGGGCGCGGGTCTTGGCTCCTCGCTCGGCGCGGGGCGGCTTAGCCGCGGCACAGGGCCGCGATGCGCGCCTCCAGCTCCGCCTGCTTGAGGTTCCGGCCCCAGCGCGCGACCTGCGTGCCCTGGACGGCGAGCGTCGCGGGCAGTACGCGCCCGCCGAATCGCTTGGCCAGCCCGGGGCTGCGGTCGACGTCGATGCTGACGAAGGCCACGCGCGCGTCAGGCCAGCGCACCTTCGCCTCCCACGCGGCTTGGGCGAACCGCGGGCGGTAGCTGGCGCACGGCTTGCACCATGTCGCGTACAGCTCGACCACGACGGCGCGGTGCGTGGCGACGAGGGCGTCGAACTCCGCTTCGCCGGGGGAGTCGATCATGCCGCCTCGCACAGCGCGGCGAAGCGTTGCTGCAGCTCCGCCTGACCGATGCTGCCCGTCCAGCGCTGCGCTTGGGCGACCTTCACGCCGAGCAGGCCCTTGCGCCGCTCGAGCACGACCGTCGTCGGCACGCTCTGCACGCCGTACCGCCGCGCCAGCTCCCGGCTGCGGTCGATGTCCACCTTCACGAACGCGACGGGCGCGTCGGGCCAGCGCCGCCGGGCCTCGCGCGCGGCCTGGGCGAAGCGCGGGCTGTACTGCTTGCACGGCTGGCACCAGGTCGCGTAGAAGTCCACGACCACCGCGCGCTGCCCGGCGAGCAGGGCGTCGAACTCGGCCAGGGCCGGGTCATCGAGCAGCGTGACCACGCGCCGGCATGGCCGCGCGCCTCAAAAGCGCATGCGCGCGTCGCGCCAGGCGAAGGCCGCATGCGGCAGCGGGGAGGCGGGCTGGCGCGCCGGGACCCTTTCCTTCCGACGCGCCAGGAACCGCATGCGGCCGCATCGCCGGGCGAGGCCATCCTCTTGGCGTGGTCGCATGACGGCTCCGGCACGGGCCCGGATGCCGGCCCCTCAGTCATGCGTGAACACGAGGCGCGCCGCGCGCGCGGACGGGTCCACGGCTTCGATGCGGCAGTAGCCGTACCGCTCGCACTGGACGAGGTCGCCCGCATGCTTCGCGAGGAGCGAAGCCTCGGCACGGCCCTGGTCCGTGCCTTCCGGGGTGAGCACCTCGCATGCCACGGTCTGCGCCGGGTCGTCCGGGAGCCATTCGATGATGCGCGCCGCGTGCCCGCCCGCGTCCTGCGCCGTGCCCAGGACCTCGCCCCCGCTCGCGCTGAGCCGCACGTTCGCGCCGTCCTTGAGGCGCAGCACCTGCGGCTGCTCCGGGACCTCGGACCGGGGGACGAGGACGTGCCCGTCGGCCGTGACCGTCAGCTTCCGCGCGCCGCGCGCCGGGTGCTCGGGGTGGATGGGCGGGTGCGCCTCGAAGCCCGCGCCCCGCAGCGCGATGCGAACCGGGTCCTTCACGAAGAACACGCGGTCGCTGCGCGGGTCGATGCGCTGCCGGTTCTCCGCCTCCAGCGTCTGCAAGCTCGCGCTCACGTCGCGCTCGCTCAGGCCCAGGCTGAGCCAGAACGCCTTGATGGCCTCGGGCTGGAAGCCGCGCCGGCGCATCGCCTTCAGCGTCGGGAGCCGCGGGTCGTCCCAGCCGGTGAACTCGCCCTTGGCGATGGCTTCCGTGAGCAGGCTCTTGCTGAACTTGCCGAACTCGTGCATCTTCACCCGGCCCCAGTGCATGACCTGGGGATAGGTCCAGCCGAAGTGCTCGTACAGGTACCGCTGCTTGTGGCTGGAATCCGCCAGGTCCTTGCCGCGCAGGATGTGCGTCACGCCCGTGAGGTGGTCGTCGATGGCGCTCTGGAAGTCGAGGACCGGCCACACGCGGTACGTGCTCCCGATGCGCGGGTGCGGGTTCTCCACGATCCGCAGCGCGACCCACTCGCGCCACGCCGGGTTCTTGCTCTGCAGGTCGGTCTTCACGCGCACCGCGGCACCGCCCGGCGCGGTCGTGCCGTCGAGCATGCCGCGCCACGCGGCGAGCTGCGCCGCTGCGGGGAGCTCGCGGTGCGGGCAGGCCTGGCCATGCCCCTTCAGGTCGCGGAACACCTCCGGCGGGCACCTGCACACGTACAGGGCGCCTTGCTGCAGGCCGCGCTCGGCGTGCTCGTAGTAGATGGGCACGCGGTCGCTCGCCGTGAGCACCTCGTCTGGCTTCCCGCCGAGCCAGGCCAGGTCCTCGCGCTGCCAGGCGTACGCCTCGGGGAGCGGGGGCTTGATGTCGGGGTCGGTGTCGTCGTAGCGCAGCAGGAGCTTGCCCTTGTAACGCTCGATGTACGCCAGGTGCAGCACGACCCCGCGCGCGTGGCCGAAGGTGAGCGGGCCGCTCGGGTTGGGCGCGAAGCGCATGACGACCTGGCCCGCGACCGCGCCGGGCAGCTCGGGCAGCTCCGTCTTCTTCTCCTCGCGCTCCTTCCTCTCCAACATCTCGGGCGCGGCGTGCGCAAGCTCGGCGCGCTGCGCCTCCGCCCCCATCGCTGCGACCTCGGCGCACAGCCGCTCCACGAGGGGCACGAGCTCCTTCGCCCGGCTGCGCAGCTCGGCGCGCTCGCTCAGGAGCTTGCCCTGCACCGCCTTCGGGTTCGGCTGGCCGCCGTGGAGCGCCGCGTTCTGCAGCGCGTACAGCCGGGCGACGCGCTCCAGGTCGTCCATCACTTGTCCCTCGTGGCGCTGAACCTCGCGAGCTCCTCCAGGGCGCTCCGCGCCTCGCTCGCCGGCAGGGAGCGCAACGCCTCCCGGGCAGCGCTCGCCGCGCGGTCCGCTTCCCGCTGCGCCTCGCGGATGGCCCCGCTGGCCTCGAAGAAGCGCATGACCTGCCGCACCTCGTCGTCGCTCGCCTCCAGGTTCCCCGCGAGGCGCTGCAGCAGCTCCGCGTCCTTGCCCTTGGCCCGGTCCTGCGCCGTGAGGAGGAGGATGGTGCGCTTGCCCCGGCGCACGTCGCTGCCGAACGGCTTGCCCCGGAGCTGCGGGTCGCCGGTGATGTCGAGGATGTCGTCGCGCACCTGGAAGGCGCGCCCCAGCTCCTTGCCGAACATGCCCAGGGCATCGACGCGCGGCTGCGCAGCGTGCGCGCTCAGCGCGCCGAGGCGCGTGGCGCACTCGAACAGGCGGCCGGTCTTGCCGTGGATCATGTCGTAGTACATCGCCGGGCTGGCCTGGCTCGCCTGCTCCATCTCCATGTCCTTCTGCTGACCTTCGCAGAGCACGATGCTCGCCCGGCTGAGC
>JAIVGT010000034.1 GCA_020201485.1 Halobacteriales archaeon | reverse complement strand
CGTGGAGGACGTGGCCGGCGACACGGGCCGGCGCACCCTGCCCATGCGCATCGGCGCTCCCGGAGCGCGGCGCGTGGCCCAGGCCGCGGTGCTCGTCGGCGTGGCCCTGAGCCCGCTGCCGTGGCTCGCGGAGCCGCGGCTGGGCGTGCTGGGCCTGCCCCTGCTCGGGGCCGCCGACGCGGCATTCCTCGCCGCCGGCTGGACGAAGGACCCGCACCGGGCGCAGCAGCGCATGAAGCTCGCCATGCTCCTCGCGCTGCTCGCGTTCGCCGTCGGGAGGTACAGCGCATGACGATGAAGGGACGCGTGTGGGAGCACTTGGAGGACTGCCTCACGGCGGGGAAGGTCCACATGACCTTGCTCGACCCGGCGAGCGTCAGCCCGCGCGTCGGCATCGAGATCGCGCAGCGCGCCAAGGACATGGGCACGCACGCGGTGATGGTCGGCGGCAGCACGGGCGTGACCACGGAGAACCTCGACACGCTCGTCCAGGGCATCAAGCACGCCACCGGCTTGCCCGTCATCCACTTCCCGAACCACGGCGGCGCGATCAGCCCGCACGTGGACGCCATCTGGTTCATGAGCCTGATGAACTCGCGCAACCCGCGCTTCATCACGCGCGAGCAGATGCTGGGCGCACCCGTGCTCAAGGCGCTCGGCATCGAGCCCATCGCGCTCGGCTACGTCATCGTCGCCCCGGGCATGACCGTGGGCCGGGTGAGCGACGCCGAGGTCGTGCCACGCGGCCCCGATGGCGCGGACATCGCCGCGGCGTACGCGCTCGCCGCGGAGTACTTCGGCATGCGCCTCGTGTACCTGGAGGCGGGGAGCGGCGCGGACGAGCCCGTGCCCACGGGCCACGTGCGCGCCGTGAAGAACCAGGCGAGCATCCCGTGCATCGCGGGCGGGGGCATCCGCGAGCCGGGGCAGGCACGCGCCCTGCTCGACGCCGGCGCGGACATCCTCGTCACGGGCAGCATCGCCGAGGAGCGCGGGTACGAGGCGCTGGGGCAGATCATCCGCGCCGTGCGCGAGCACGAGGACCCGCCGGCGCGGGGCGCGGCGATGCGGCCGGCGTGACCTTCCGCAGCATCGCAAGCACACGCCCGTTGCCGAGGTGCAGCACGCGGCGAGGCGGTGGGCGCGGCGTTCCGCGGCCGTGCATCGGGCCGGGGACCGCAGCCTTCAAGGCCCGGCAATGCGCTGCGCGCATCAACCATGCCTTACGATATTCCTGAGCCGCAGGACCTGCGCCGGTGGCGGCAGGCCTTGGGCCTGACGCAGGCTGAGCTGGCGAAGCGCGCCGGCGTGAGCCAGCCGCTCATCGCGC
Source organism: Halobacteriales archaeon (assembly GCA_020201485.1). GTDB lineage: Archaea > Thermoplasmatota > SW-10-69-26 > JACQPN01 > JAIVGT01 > JAIVGT01. The sequence continues at coordinate 12,041 of JAIVGT010000034.1, read as the reverse complement.
GCATCGAGAAGGGCAGCGTGGACCCGCGCCTGAGCACGCTGCGCGGGGTCGTGCGTGCCCTGGCGAGCGCGGAGCGCGACGCGGTGCGCCTGAAGGAGGTCATGAGCAGCCCGGTGGTCGCGGTGCGCAGCCTGGACACGGTCGGGCGCGCCATCGAGGTCATGCGCACGCACGGCTTCAGCCAGCTCCCGGTCGTGCAGAAGGGCCTGCCCGTGGGCAGCGTGAGCGAGCGCGGCATCGTGCACCAGCTGCACGGCACGCGCGACCCCCAGGCCCTGGAGCGCATGGCGGTGCGCGACATCATGGGCCCGAGCTTCCCCATCGTGGACCCGGACACGGCCGTGGACACCGTGTACGGCATGCTCGACCAGCACAGCGCGGTCCTGGTCATGGAGCGCGGCCGGCTCATCGGCCTCGTGGCGCGCAGCAACCTGCTCGGCCTGTCGAAGAAGGCGTAGTTTCGGCGCTTTCGGTCCCCTCCCCGGCGAAGGACCATGCCCTCGGCCGCGCGAACCGTCCTCGGGAGGTGGACCGACGACGTGCCCCGAGTGCGGCCAGGCCCTGCTCCGCCGCGAGGGCTGCGGCGCCTGCGCCCAGTGTGGCTACGCCCGTTGCGGCTAGCCCTCGCCGGCGCGGGCCCGCCGGCGGATGAGGTCGAGCACGTCCGCCGTCTCGTCCATGCGCTCCAGCTCGCCCTGCGTGATGAGGGCCGCGCCCTCCACGTGCTCGCGCTGCTTGCGGTCGCGCACGAACACGACCACCTCGCGCTCGACGATGCTGCCGATGCTGCGCAGGGCCTTGGCCCGCTCGCCCAGGTCCGCGTCCATCTCGCCCACGCCGGTCAGGATGAGCTCGTCGCGCCGCTGCTCCTGGCTCACGGCGTTGAACGGGCTGCGCCCGGTGGGCACGACGCGATAGCCCAGCGCCTGCAGGTGCTGGAGCACGGCGCGCTCCAACGCCTCGCGCGGCGCGGCCGGGTCGTACTGCGGCGGCTCGCTCTCGCGCGGCGGCTGGAAGAGCGCGACGGGCTGGACGAGGGCCTCCTCGAGGAACTGCTCCAGGCGCTCGGCGACGTCGACGAGCGCGCCCATGCCCTCCTCGTACATGGCGATGGCGCGCCGGCTCACGCCCGCCGCCTCCGCGAGCTGGCCCAGGCTGAGGTTGCGCTCCGCGCGCAGGTCGCGCAGGCGCGGCCCGTCGAGGTTCACGTAGAAGCCGCCGGGGGCGGCATACACGAGGGGCGGCACGCCTTCGAGGACGAACTGCTCCAGCGTGCCGGGGGTGACGAGGGGCACGCCGTGCCGTACGTACACGACGCTGTCCTCGAGCGGGCCGGCGCTGGCGCGCTCGCCGACGAGGAGGGGCGCGGCGCGCAGCAGGCCGCACAGCACGCGCAGCTCGCGCGCGACCGCCTCGCCCAGGCTGTCCACGTTGCTGAAGACCTTCACCAACAGGACCTGGTCCGACCGGCGCGCGACGAGGTCGAAGCTCGCGGAGCGCAGCGCGCTCGGCTCGCTGAGCGCGTAGCCGGCCTGGCCGAGCGCGGTGCGGGTGCGGTCGATGAGCTCGGTGCGCATGCTCCGCGCGGTAGCCCCCGCGGTTCATCATGAACCTTTCGTCCTTCGCCTGTGCGCGGGCTTCGTCACATCGCCGGGCGCGGGGGCGGCTTCCCGATGCCCGAGTCCAGACAACTTTGAAGCCTGGCTGGTCGGCTGCGCGCACGGAGGAGTCCTCCTTGCGCATCCGCCTGCTCCTGCTCATCGGCCTCGCCGCCGCGTGCCTGGCCCCGACCTCCAGCCTCGGCTTGCACTCGGCAGGCAACGGCGTGGTCACCACCGACTCCGGCGCCCGCTCCTTCACGACGGAGATCACGACGCCCATCTGGTGGGACTACGCCATCGTCGGTGGCGTGCCGACCGGCCTGCGGGAGCGCACGGCCATGCTCGAGGTCAACGCCGTCGCCCCGTTCCTGGTCACGGCGGAGACCTTCCCGTCGCTCGCCGGCACGGACACGCCGAAGATCTGCCCGCCCGCCGGCACGCCCGAGGTGGACCGCCCGCCGGCGGTGGTGCACGCCATGAGCTGCGTGAAGGACAACGGCTACTCCGTGCAGATCCACTACTTCCCCTGGAGCGCCGACCCGAACGACCCGGACCACGTCATCAGCCCCACGGCGGCCACGCCCCTGGCGGTCGCGTCCTGGCACGTGGACGCGGTGCCCCTCAGCTACAAGACCGCGCTCATCCCCGCCGGGCACTGGCAGATCTGGATCGACCCGGCGGTCGCGCCGCCCCTCCCGTACAGCATCCGCTACCAGGTCACGTCGGGCACCGGCTTCTACTTCGACTACCTCGGGTTCCGCGGCTGCCCGTTCTATGCCGTCGTCGCGCCCGGCGTCAGCGACATCGAGCTGCTCGGCTGCCCCAGCGGCTACGTCTGAGCCCGCGCGCCTGGACGCTGGCCGGGCCGCCGCCGCTGCCGGCGGACGGGAGGCGGTCATTTTCGCCATATTTAAGGACCAGCCGGCGGTCCGGCGGATGTCGCATCGGGGAGCGGAAGCACCACGCGGGTCATCCGCAAGCTTCAAGGGCTTGCATGCCGGCGGGGGGCCCGGGCCCTGTTGCCAAGCCCCTCGGTGGTCGCCGTGTTGCCCGCGCGCTCCAACCGCATCCGCAGCCTGCTGCTCGTCCTCGTGCTCACGCTGCCCACGCTCGCCGTGATCAGCCCGCCCGCCGCCGCGCAGGGGGCGTGCGTCGCCAGCGTCACGCTCGTCAACGTCACCCCGTTCTACGCGGCGCACGGGAGCACGACCACGCTGCTCATCACCGTCAACGACACGAGCGGCGCGCCCCGCGTGCCCGGCTTGGGGCCTCCGAAGGCCAAGGTCACGCTGACCGGCACGTACAGCGACCAGGCGACGAACGTCTTCGACGCGAACTCCCAGCTGGAGTTCCACCCGAACCCCTCCGACACGCAGACCATCCCCATCGACATCCCGGCGGGCGCGCCCCACGGCAAGGCCACCATCCACATCAGCAAGGACGACAGCGGCGCAGGGAACTGCACATGGGACGACCCGCGCGGCCTGGGCTACGACTGGGGCTTCTGGGTGGACGACAAGCCCGACCTCAAGGTCACCGACCTCAAGCTCATCCGGCACGACGTGAACACGGGGGCGGCGAACGACTTCCACGACCCGATGCAGCCCGACGAGCTGTTCACGCGCTATCCGGACGTCGTCGGCTCCGGCGGGGCGGCGGTGTGCAACGAGCAGCGCACCGGGCGCGAGGCGCCGCAGGGCGCCGGCCTGCCCCCGCGCTACAGCCACGCGCACATCGACGTCGCCCTCGAGAACCTGGGCGCGGCGGACTTCGCCCAGCCGAGCACGGAGGCCACCGGGCCGCGCTCGCTCAACGTGTCGCTCCTCGTCACGGACAACGGCGTGGTCCTGGGCACGTTCCGCGTGCAGCTCAACGGCCCGATGGCGGCCGGCGGGAACGGCGACGCGAGCAAGACGAACGTGACGATCAGCGCCAACGTGTGGAGCCTCGTGGACCGGGCCGGCGCGCACAACATCGTCGTCACCGTGGACCCGAACGGCGAGTACGCGGAGTCGAGCGAGTCGAACAACGTGGGATCGAAGGAGTTCGTCATCAACGCCCCGCAGCTCGTGGCCGCGTTCAACAGCGTGACCCTGACCGCGGACCACCGGCTGAAGGGCAGCATCACCCTCACGAACAACGGCACGAAGCGCGCCGGCGCGCCCGTCTCCGCCAACGACCCGAGCAAGGACAACCTCCTGTGCATGAGCCGGACCGGGACGGACTTCACCGCCCGCGTCTACCTCGACACCATCGACACGTCGCACGTTGTGCTGTTCAATGGCGAGAACATCACGACGACGCTCGACCCCCAGGCGAGCATCACGAAGACGTTCCCGGTGAACGGGGGGCCCACGGTCAGCGCCGGCGACCACACGCTCATCGTCATGGCGAACGACCGGCTCCACGCCGACAACATCAGCGACACGTTCTACCTCACGGAGCTGAACTTCACCGCGCCCCACCCGTTCCCGAACACGGCGTGCTGCAACCTGCTGGACAACCTCATCACCACGCTGCAGAACGTCACGCTGTGCGTGGCCTCGGGCTGCGGGACGTCGCTGCAGGGGAACGCCGGCGGCTTCGTCAACATCAGCGGCGACGTCGTGGACGACAGCGACTTCACCGCGACGAGCGACAACGTCTTCTTCGACATCACCTACCCGAACGGCACGACGGTCGTCCCTGCCTTCCACGTGCCCCACGGCACGCCGACGGCGGCGGCCGGCATGTTCGTGCAGAACTTCAGCAACCAGGTGGACGTGCGCTGGTGGTTCAACAGCACGTTCGCGGACGAGGGCCAGTACAGCCTGCACGTGCGCGCCGTGGACAGCGCCGGGCACACGGCGAGCTTCCCCTCGGTCGGCGCGCTCGGCTTCCTCCTGCAGAGCTTCCCGAAGACGATGCAGATGTACCAGTTCCAGCTGTGCAACGAGGCGGCCTACACCGGGCCGGACACGGCCTCGCACCTGCAGGACTGCGTCAGCCCGAACAGCACGGGCACGAACCCGGCGGGCAAGAACTTCACGCGCGACGGGAACGGCGCGCCCCTGGACGGCTTCAAGATGACCTTCCGCATCCCGCCCGGCGCCACCGGCCTGGGCAACGAGACGCGGAACGTGTCGCGCATGACGCTGCAGGTCACCACGCCCGACGCGCCCGAGGGGCAGAACGGCGGCGTGCTCGGCAACTTCAGCGTCACGCCCCTGTGCTATTACACGCAGACCGTGCCTCCTGGACCGGACGACTGCCCGGCCGGGACGGCGGGCGTGGACGAGGTGTGCCAGCCGACGAGCTTGGTGTGCTACAACTACTTCTACCGCGTGACCCTCACGCCGAACGTCAACCTCACGAGCGTGGGCGGGGCGAGCCCGACGTGCAGCTATCCCCCGGGGCAGAACGTGCAGGCCACGCTCTTCGAGCCCGCGCTCTGGAACCTCACGCTCTGGGTCGGCGACAACGCGTGCACGTTCCGGAAGTGGGACCTGGGGAACCTGCCGGCGTACGTGGACAACGTCGGGAACCTCACGAGCGGCCTCGCCCCGATGCAGTTCTGGCTCTTCGACAGCGTGCCGGGCGTCATCGAGAACGCGACGCAGACCGCGGGCACGGGCGGGAGCGTGGCGGCGAAGACCGACCTCGTGTTCCGCGCCGACCTGTACGACGACATCAAGGTGAAGCGCGGCTTCACCCAGCTCCTCAAGTTCGACGGACTGGCGGAGCAGCTCGTGCTCCAGGAGAACATGACCGCGTCGCGCTTCTGGGGCATCAACCAGACGACGCTGAACGGCACGTACAGCGTGAGCATCCCGACCGGCTTCGGGAAGAAGGTGTGCGACGCCGGCACCTACCATTGGCGCATCGGCATGATGGACGCGAACCACACGCTCAGCTTCAAGGACGGCAACGTGTCCGTCACCGACCTGGCCGCGCCCGCGGTCGAGGCGGAGGCGGCGGCGCACGGCGGCGCGGTGAACGCCGTCGACACCGCGTTCCAGGTGCTGGAGAACATCACCATCCGCGCCAACGTCACGGACGACACGTGCTTCTCCGTCGTGGCCGTCGTGCAGGACAACGCCGGCCAGGAGCTGTTCCGGAAGCCGATGAGCCTCGTGCCGGGCACGGTCGGCGTGTACCGCTCGGCCGACATCACGACCGGCGCGACGGGGGCGGACCTGCCGGAGGGCGCGTACCAGTTCTTCGTCGAGGCCGTGGACAGCCGGGGCAACAAGGTGGACTCCGGGGTCCACGCCTTCATCGTCGCCGGGGACCTCGCGCCCACGTTCACGAACCTCGTGCCGTCCGGCGGCTTCGGCAAGCCGGACCAGGTCGTGAGCGTGGACGTGAACGACCTCGTGCAGGGCGTGAGCGTCGGGAACCTGTCGGCGAGCTTCGGTGTCAACGACGGGGCCCTGGCCCCGGTCAGCGCCGCCGACCTGCAGACGCAGGTGACGAGCGGCACCGGCTCCTTGGCCACGGTCGTGCACCTCAGCTTCACCGTGCACGCAACGGCGCGAGCGCGAGCTTCAACCTCTTCGACCTCGTGGGCGGCCAGGACGGCTACTACGTGCTGCACTACAGCGCCCTCGACGTGGCCGGGAACCAGGAGGTCGAGCACCGCCTGACCTTCGCCCTCGACACGCACGGCCCGGCCGTGCTGAACGCGGTCACGACCCCGGTGCCGCAGGGCGTGAACGTCACGGTCAGCATCAGCGACCCCCTGCCGGACGAGGTGCAGAGCGCCACGCTCTTCTACCGCAACGGGCAGAGCGCGTTCAGCAGCGCGCAGCTGCGCAACCTCGCCGGGTCGAACTTCTGGTCCGGCATCCTGCCCGGCGCGCAGCGCGGCGTGCAGGTGTGCTACTACATCAGCGCCACGGACCAGCTCGGCAACACGGCGACGAACGGCACCGAGGTCACGCCCATCTGCTTCAGCAGCGAGAACCACGCGCCCAGCCTGGCCGTGAGCAGCCCGCAGGACCAGAGCCAGGTCCAGGGCAGCTTCGAGGTGCGCTGGAGCACGAGCGACATCGACAACGACCCGGTGAGCGTCGCCATCAGCTACCGCCTGAAGAGCGCCGTGGAGCTCATCCCGGTCAGCATCAGCCCGGAGGAGCAGGGCGCGCGCAGCAAGATCGTGAACGCCAGCGAGCTGGTGACCGGGGACTACCTGCTGCGCGTCGAGGCCAGCGACAACCAGCCGTTCAACAACCGCACGCGCGTGGACCTGAGCTTCACCGTGGGCAACGGCACGCTCCTCTCCCGCCCGACCTTCCCGACGGACGTCGCGCCCGGGCAGGCCATCAAGGTCACGGTCCAGGTGGGCAAGCCGGTGGACAGCATCGAGGCGCGCCTGCTCAAGGACGGCCAGGTCGCGGCGCGGCAGGCCATGGAGCAGGACCCGCCGGGCACGCGCACCTACACCGCGACGTTCCACGTCAGCGACCCGGGCAACTACGAGGTCGAGGTCCGCGGCACGTTCAGCGACGGCACGCCGTTCGTCGTGCGCGGCGCGAGCCCCATCCGCGTCCAGGGCGGCGGCCTCAACATCGGCAGCCCGGAGACGCTCGGCATCCTCGTCGTGGGCATCGCCGTCATCGCGCTCGCAGCGGCCGGCCTGCGCCGGAGGGGGTTGTGATGGAGCTCACCGCGCCCCAGGTGCGGGGCGTCAACATCGGGAGCATCGTCGTCGCCGCCCTGGCCATCCTGCTCGCGCTGTTCGTCATGACGGGCAGCGACCAGGCCGGCACGCGCCTGCTGCTCCTCGTCGTGCTCGCCGTGCTCCTCGTGGCGCAGGTCTGGCTCCTGCTCCAGGCGCGCCGGGCCACGCAGCAGGCCCAGGAAGGCGAGCCGGCGGCCGCCTCGGCCGAGGTCGGCCCCGCCGCCGAGCCCAGCCTGGAGGAGCCGGCGAAGATCATCATCAAGTGCAAGCAGTGCGCCACGGTCTTCCCGGTGACCGATGACGGCTCCCGGCCCCTGGTCGCGGCCTGCCCGAGCTGCGGCAAGAGCGGCACCATCAAGGTCAAGGCCGACGTTGCCTGAGGCAGCATGCGACCCTTCCCGGCGCTCCTGGCCCTGGAGATGGCGGACGAGCCCCGCGAGCGCCGCCTCCGCATCGGCCTGCCGGGCGTGGTCCTCGTCGTCGCCCTGCTCTACTTCGTCTGGGTCGGGCTGCTCGCGACGCGCGTGCTGCGCCTGAACTTCCTCGAGCCGTTCTGGACGGTGGACGACTGGGCGCGCAGCGGCGCGGCGCTGTTCGTGGTCCTGCTCCTCGTGCTCATCGTGCAGGCGTTCCTGCGCCGGCAGCAGGGCGTGGCCGTGGCCCCGGCGTGGAGCGCGGCCCCGGTGAGCCAGGCGCGCATCCCGGACGAGCTCGTCATGACGGGCGAGACGGTGCAGGGCCAGCGCGTGCTGGAGTACAGCAAGCCGCCGAAGAGCGAGCACCACAACGCGGTCTATGCGAAGTGCCTGGTCCCCGTCGACAAGGGCTTCGTGCTGCGCGTCGAGGACCTGGTCGCGGAAGCCAAGGAATAGCCACGCTGTGCGCTCACAGGCCGATCTGCTTCCCCGCGGACTGCAAGCCCTTCAGCGCGCTCGCCGCCTCGGCCGGCGCGATGGGCCCCTTGCCCAGTCCGTCGAGCTCGCCGCGCAGCAGGGCGATGGCCCGGGGCGTGTCGAGGTCCTCGTCCAGCGCGGCGTCGAACGCCTCCGCGAACGCATCGTGCGAGGAGTCGCCGCGTGCGCGGCCGGCGCGCTTCGCCAGCGCGCGCAGGGCCTGCGCCTGGTCCTTCGCGAGCTGCTCCCACGGCTCCATCTCCTCCGCGTGGTAGTCGAGCGGCTCGCGGTACGGCTTGCTCAGCAGGAACAGGCGCGTCGCGCCCGGGCCGTGCCGGCGCGTCGCGTCGCGCGCGAGCACGAAGTTGCCCCGGCTCTTGCTCATCTTCTCCTTCCACACCGTCACGTGGCCGTGGTGGACCCAGAACCGGCTGAGCGGCTTGCCCGTCAGGGCCCGCGCGACCGCGGCCTCGCTGTCGTGGTGGGGGAACGCGAGGTCGATGCCCCCGCCGTGCAGGTCCAGCGTCGGGCCGGCGGTGCGCAGGGCCATGGCCGTGCACTGGTTGTGCCAGCCCGGCCGGCCTCCGCCCCAGGGCGCGTCCCAGCACTCGCCCCAGTCGTGGCTGTCCCGCCAGATGACGAAGTCGGCCGGGTCGCGCCGGGCGGTGATGGGCGGCGCGCCCACGGTCGCGTCCTGGAATCCGATGCGGCTGACCAGGCCCAGGGGCGCGCCTTGGTGCGTGTCGAAGAACACGTTCGGGCCGTCGGTGTAGGCGCGGCCGGACGCGAGCAGCGTGGCGATGTCCTCGCGCATCGGGGACATGAACTTGCTCGCCCAGGTGATGTGCGTCGGGCGCTGGACGTTGAGCTTGCGCATGTCGGCGAGGTACTCCAGGGCGTAGCGGCGCGCCGTCTGCCGGATGCCGCCGCGCTCCTGGCGCGCCTTGTGCGCGATCTCCTCCGCCATGTCGGTGAAGTTCATCACGTGCTGGACGCGCCAGCCGCGCCCGGCGAACCGGCGGCGCAGGGTGTCGTACACGACCGCGCTCCGGGCGTGGCCGAGGTGCGGCGGGGCGTACACGGTGGGCCCGCACACGTACATCCGCACCTTCTTCCCGTCCGCCGGGGCAAAGGGCTCGACCTGGCCGGAGGAGGTGTTGTGCAGGCGCACGGGCGGCGAGCGCGGGCCCAGGCTATGAAGCCTTGGCCGGCGCGTGGCAGGTCACCCCTTCTCCAGCCCGGCGAGGGCGGCGCAGCGCGACCCGTCCTGCGGCAAGGGCTGGCCGCGTGCCATGAGCGTGCTCTGCGCGCGTTCCTGGAAGCCGCGCTCCTCCAGCAGGCCCGCGAGGAAGGCGTTGCCCGGCATGACGCTGCATTCCAGGCCCATGGCCGCGCCCTGGAGCCGGAAGCCCAGCGCGCCGTCCAAGAGCAGCGCCGCGAGCTTCGCGTCCGGCTCGGCGAGCACGACCGGCCCCAGCTCGCTGCCCTCCTCGCCCGGCTTGAGGAAGGCGAAGCCGCGCAGCTCGCCCTGCGCGCGCACGGCCACGCCCGTGTCCGGGTAGTCGCGCACGAGCTGGGCGAAGAGCGCCGTGCGGTCGGCGCGGAATCCCTGCATGTCGAGCCGGACCATGGCCGGCACGTCCTCGGGGAGGATCAGCTCCGCCTCCTTGGGCCGCGACGCGGGCCGCTCGTGCACGCGGGCGAAGGTGCGCACCGTGCCCTCGCGCGCGAAGCCGTGGCGCGCGTAGAGCGTGACCGCCTTCGGCACGCTGCACAGCTTCGTCGTGGCGATGGCGGCGGCATCGATGCGGCGCAGCGCCTCGGCGACGAGCCGCTCGCCCCCGCCCCGGCCCCGATGGCTCGGCGCGACCGCGACGTTGCCGATCCAGGCCAGGTTCCCGTGCCGCGCGACCATGACCAGGCCGTGCAGCGGCTCGCCCGAGCACAGGCTCAGGCCCGGCCCCGTGGCAAGGACGCGGCGCAGCTCGCGGGGGGTGAAGGTCCAGCCCTCGCCCGCCAGCAGCGATGCCGCGGCGGGAAGGTCCGCCTCCGTGAGCGGCCTCACGGCAGCACCTCGAAGCCGAGGCGACGGAAGTCCTCGTCCCAGGCCCAGATGGCGCGCATGCCCAGCGCCCGCATCGTCAACGCGCCGCTCACGTCCTCGAGCGACAGCGCGGGCAAGCCTCGCCACGCCTCGGCCACGCGGCCGAACGGCGGCATGGCATCGGGGGGCACGAGCGCGGCCAGGCTCCCGGCGGCGAGGTCGCGGGCGAAGTCGCGCGCCGCATGGCGGCCGGCGCGCGCATCCTGCGCCAGGCGCTTGTGCGCTTCGAAGGCGAAGGGCTCGGTCGTCCACAGGGGGTGGGCTTCCCTCAGGTCAGGGAACAGGTCGAGCGCCTCGTCGTGATGCGCGTCCCGTCCGTGGTACAGGGCGATCCACGCGCTCGCGTCCACCATGAGGCGCGGCATGGTCAGTGGCGCGTGCCGGCGAGCGGGCGGTCGTGCGCCTCCGAGGCATCCACGCGAGGGCCGAGCGCGCGCCGCCGGCGCAGGCGGGCCACGACACGCTCCGCCTCGCGGCGCTCCGCGGCACGCTCGATGAGGTGCCGCGCCGCCTCCGACTCGCTCGCCAGCCCTTCGGCCCGCATGACCTCGCGCAACGCCCGGCGGTGGGAGGGGGCGACCCGCACGCTCAAGACGGCGCCCGGGGTGCGTGTGACGCGGCGGCGGGGCATGTATGACAAGCCGTCGGCCGGCGTCATATACTTTGTTCCGCCGTGGCGTCCCGTCTATTTCCACGAGGCCTCGTCGAAGCCCTCGTCGCACGCGTGGTTGCCGAAGGTCACGAAGCGCGCGTCGCCCCGGGCGTGCTTCACCTGGCACGGGCCGTACTCGTCGTTCTCCGCCCCGTACCAGAGGGGGCAGCGGGGGCAGTGGAGGGTCACGTTCCCGCACCGCGGCGCGGGCTACTTGAGGGCTTCGCTACCTTCCGCAGGGTCCGGAGCGCGGTCGCGTCGCAGCCGGAGCCGCCGGGGCGGCGTCGTTGCATCGTCGCGGGGCCGGGCCGCGGTGGGCTCCGCCTCCGCAGCAAGTACTTCCGCCGGCCACGCCTTGCCCGCACGGGAGCCGAGACCGCGCCGTTCGCCGGACGGCGCGTTTCGACCTTTCGCGGGGGATGTGCATGGGACAGGTTGGAGGCGCGGATGCGGAGACCCCCCGCGCGGTCGTCCTGGACAACGACCCGTTCTTCCGCGACTTCCAGGAAGTGCTGCTCACCCACGAGGGCTTCGCGGTCACCGCGCCCACGGATCCGGAGAAGTTCACCGCGGCCTACGTCGCCTCGCTGCGCCCCCAGGTCGTCATCTGCGAGATCCTCCTCCCCGACCGCGACGGCCTCGAGCTCGTGAGCGAGATGCGGCGCGTGCCGGAGCTGGAGCGCGCGACCATCATCGTGTTCAGCGTCCTGCGCGCCGAGGAGCGCGCGCTGCAGGCGGGCGCAGACCGCTTCGTCCTCAAGCCGCTCATGCGCGAGCGCCTCCTGCGGGAGATCGCCGACGCCATGAAGGACCATGGCAACGGCCGCGGCCAGGGCAGCCGCAGCGCCAGCGGCCGCCGCAGCAGGAGCTTGACCCCATGAACCGCCTCGCCACGCGCATCCCGGACCTCGACCGCGTGCTCAACGGGGGCTTCCCGGTCGCGAGCATCAACATCATCGCCGGCCAGCCCGGCACGGGCAAGACGACCCTCGTGCAGCAGATCGCGCACCAGGTCGCCGGCCCCGACCAGCGCGTTCTCTACCTCAGCACGGTCAACGAGCCGCTGCACAAGATGCTGCACTACGTCCAGGAGTTCGCGTTCTACCGGACGGAGAAGACGGGCAAGGAC
>JAIVGT010000394.1 GCA_020201485.1 Halobacteriales archaeon | reverse complement strand
CCCCTGGCGTGCAAGCAGCGCTGCAGCCGGTGACGCGCGGAGCGCGGGCCCCTCGGGGGCCGGTCGCCGGTGGCGGTGGTGACACGATGGCGACCAGCTTCGAGGACGGCGCATCCCCCGGTTGGGGTCTTTACGTCGATGAGCAGCGGCGCGACTTGGACAGCCGCAAGAGCATCAAGGTGAAGCTGCCCATCCGGCAGCACATCAAGCTCCACGCGCTGAAGCTCTTCAGCGAGAACAACATCAGCCAGACCGTCGAGGCGGCCCTCGACCTGTACTTCGACCGCATGCGCTCGAACGAGGCCGCGGCCCGCGTCGCCGCCCAGGACCGCGCCGGCTCCTCCGGCTCGAGCGGCGCGGACAGCGCCGACGGCTCCGCCGCGCCGGGCGACGTGCCCGGCGGCCTGCCGAGCGGGCCCGGCTTCCCCGCCGGCCACCGCCCCGGCCAGGGCGCCTGAAGCATCTGCACGCGGGCCGGCTGCCTCCCCTCCCGATGCCGCCCGCGCTCCTTCTCCCATCCTCATTCCGGCGCGAGCCCGGGCTCGACCGCGCGGTCGGGCGCGAGCCAGGCCGGGACGGGCTCCCGCTTGCCCAGGACCTGCGCCGCGAGCAGCTCCGCGCTGCGCGTGGCGTAGCCGAAGCCGTGGCCGGTGAAGCCGCACGCGGCGCGCACGCCCGGCATGCCGGGCACAGCGCCGACGTAGGGCTCGCCGTCCAGGCTGAAGTCCATGATGCCGGCCCAGCGGTGCGTCACCGGGGTGCGCGCGGCCTGCGGGAGATGCGCGGCGCGGAACGCGTCGAGCGCGGCTTGGACCTGGGTGTTGAGGATTTCCTCGTGGCCCACCTCCTGCGCGCGCGCGACCGGGCGCTTGCCGCCGAGGAGCAGGCGGTTCTCGTGCAGCCGCCAGTACTCGTAGCCGTGGTCCGCATACACCGGGGCCGGCGGCTGGCGAAGCCCGGGGATGGGGGCCGTTGCCAGCATCTGGGCGCGCACCGGGCGCAGCTTGTCCGCGAAGAACGGGGCCAGCTCCGCGGCGCGGGCGTTCGTGCAGAGCAGCGCTTGCCCGGCCTCGACGAGGAATCCCGGGCCCTGCAGCGCCCAGCCATCCCCGTAGCGCTCCAGGGCACGCACCGGGGCCCCTTCGTGCACGCGCACGCCCTCGCGCTCCGAGTGCGCGACGAGGCCGCGCACGAAGCGCGCCGGGTGGATCTGCCCGTCGCCGGGCCGGAAGAGCGCGCCGTGCATGCCGCGCACGCCGAGGACCTGCTCCGCGTCCGCGACCCAGTCCGCGGCCAGGCCATCGGCCCGCAGCAGGGCCGCGCTCCGCTCCTGCTCCCGCGCTTCGGCCTCGCTCATGGCCGCGCTGTAGGAGCCGGTCGCGGCGAAGGCGCAGTCGATGCGCAGCTCCCGCACCAGCTGCTGCACGCGGTCGCGGTTCTGCACGTTCATGCCGATGATGTCGCGCGCGACGGCGCGGCCGCGCTTCGCCACGAGCTCCGTGTACGGCGTGCCGAGCAGCGTGATGCAGAAGCCGGCGTTGCGCCCGCTCGCCCGCCCCGCGGCGCGGTCGGCATCGAGGAGCACGACGCGCAGGCCCTGCCCGGCCAGGGCGTGGGCCGCGCTGGCCCCGGTCATGCCCGCGCCGACGATGGCCACGTCCGCCTCGACCCGGCCCTGGGGCGGGGGGCGGGGGGCGTAGGCCTCGTCCAGCCACAGGCTGAGGGTCACGCCGGGAGGAACGCGCCCGGGGCCAAGGTTTTTGCCCCGCGCGGGGCTGCGCGCCTGATGCGCGAGGTGGCGTTCGGCGAGCATGCGGGGAGGGCCGCGTGACCTTCCTCCTCGCCCCGCTGTGCAAGCGCGTCGTGGGCGTGGACGGCGACGCGAAGCGCGTCGAGGCGGCGAAGCAGCGGGCAAAGCGCCTCGGCATCGCGAACGCGGAGTTCCACGTCGGCGACCTGGAGCGCGACGGCTACGGCAAGCTCGTGCCGGGCGGCGCGGAGCTCATCGTGGCCCACCTGTTCCTGAGCAAGCCCATGATGCAGCACGTGCACGAGGCGCTCGTGCCCGGCGGGGCGTTCCTGTTCACCGGCTTCGGGCCGCGGCAGTGGCAGGAGGCGGGCGGGAGCAGCTTCGCCCACCGCGAGGAGGAGGTGCGGGGGTGGCTGGAGCAGGCCCACCTGCGCGTCGAGGCGCTCGAGGTCGAGGACACGAAGGTGCGCTTCCGCGAGCTGAGCGACGCGCGCGCCTACCTCGGCGAGGACCGCGTCAAGCAGTGGCTCAAGGACGGCCGCTGGGACAAGCTCGTGGCCGGCTTCCCGAAGCAGCGCGGCCTCACGGAGAGCCGGCTGACCGGGCTGGCGCGGCGCTGACGGGAGCTCGCTGGCGACGGAGGCTCTCCCTCGGGACGAACGGCCAGCCCGGCCCCCTTGCGCGACGCGTTCGCCGCTTGCGGGCGGGCACGAGCATCCGGATGAGCTGCTGGCCGGCTCGACCGCTGACGCCTACCCTGGGTTCCGCAGCGCGTCCACCTTCTTCTGCAGGGCGGCCTCGAAGCGGTCGATGTAGGTGATGCGCGCCGTCTCGAACTCGACGAAGTCCACCTTGGCGAAGTCGGCGTGGTCGAAGAGGGAGTAGGCGTCGCCCGCGTCCTCGACG
>JAIVGT010000033.1 GCA_020201485.1 Halobacteriales archaeon | reverse complement strand
CCCTCGACCGCGAGGTCCACGCGGCGCTCCCGGCGGGAGCCGTTCGTCACGGCCACCTGCACGTAGGCGTACGTGCCCGGCCGCGCCGGCTTGTCCTCGGCGGCCAGCGCGACGCGCACGCCGCGCTCGCGCGCCACGAGGCCGAGCACGGAGAGCGCGGCGACGGCGAGCGCCGCCGCCATGTACATCCAGCTCGTGTCGGGCGCGGGCGTGGGCACCGCCGGGGGCAGGACCAGCGCGACCTGCAGCGGGGCGCGCGCCTCCGCGGTCCGCCCGGCGGCGTCGCGGAGCGTGCCGGCGACGGTGAGCGAGGCCGCGGTCGCTGCCTGGCCGGCGGTGACGCGCAGCACGGCGCTCGCCGTCTGCCCGGCCGGGACCTGCAGCGCGGGCGGCACGAGCGCGGCGCTCCAATCCGCGGGCAGGCCCTGCAGCGCGAGCTGCACGCCGGCGTCGAGGGGGCCCTGGTTCGCGACCGACACCTGCACGTCCTGGGCGCCGCCCGGGCGGAGCTCGATGCGGCCGGGCTGCAGGGACAGCGCGAGCTGCGGGGCGAGCTGGGCCGCGGCCGGCGGGCCGAGGAGGAGGGCGAGCACGAGGAGGAGCGGCGCGGCTGCGCTCGCGCTCCGGGCCCGGCGGGTCGTGGGCATGCGGCCTCGGTCAGCGGCGCGTGTCCGAGCGGCCGATGCGCTCCTTGATGAGGTCCATCTGCAGCGCCTTCACGACCTCGATGTCCGCGCGGAGGGACGCGAACGTCTGGTCGATGTGCGTGAAGCGCTTGTCCAGGACCTTCGTGATCTCGTCCCGCAGGTCCGTGACCTCGCGCGAGGTGCGCTCGTTCGTCGCCTCGAAGTTGTGGCCCACGGTCTCCCACGTCTTGTCGAAGCGCTCGTTCACCGTCTGCCAGGTCTTGGCGAAGCCCTCGCCGGTCTCGGAGCGCATCCGCTCCAGCTCCGTAGCCATGGACTGGTCGCTCGAGCCGAGGCGGCGCTGGATGTCGCCGATGTCCGCGGAGAGCTGGTCGCGCAGGGCGTTCATGGCGTGGAGCGTGGCGTGCAGGCGCAGCACGTCGTCGCCCCGGGCCTCGCGCAGGACGCCCGACGCCAGGCGGCGCCGCTCGGCCTCGCTGCCCGCGACGCGCTCGACCTCGGCCAGGGCGACGTCGTAGACCGGCGAACCGCGCACGTGCAACTCGCCGTTCCCGTTGCCGTTCGCATCGCCGTGGGCGGGCGGGTCCACGTGGACCTCGCGCTTCGACTTGAGACGCTGTGCCATGCTCGTCCTCCGCGTGCGCGCAGCATGGCGTGGCAGGCACATCAGGGTGTTCGGCGCTTCCTCGCCGCGCGCCCGCTAGGCGATTCGTCGATGCGACCATCGTGCTTATTGCCCTCCCCGCCGGATGTGCGGCCGATGCGGCGCGCGATGACCGTCCTCCTCGTGGACGACGAGCCGGACATCGTGGACGCGGAGGTGCTCCTCGTGCGGAACGCCCTGCCCGGGGTGAGCGTGGACCTGGAGACCGCCGCCTCCGGGGACGAGGCGCTGGACGTGCTCGCCCGTCGCCGGGTGGACGTCATCATCGCGGATTACCGCATGCCGGGCATGGACGGCATCCAGCTCCTGCGCCGCGCGGCGCAGGTCGCGCCGCACGCGACGCGCGTCCTCGTCAGCGCCTATCCCGCCGGCTCCGAGCCCCTGGCGGAGAGCGGTGGCGTGACGGACTTCGTGCTGTCGAAGCCGTTCTCGGCGGCGCGCTTCCGCGAGGTCCTGCAGGCCGCGGTGACCGCGCGCGGCAAGCCCGCCTGACCCGCCCCCGCCGCGCTCGCTTCGCCCTTGCGACGAAAGCGCTGATGGACGGGCACGCGGTTCCCCCGGCATGGACCGCGTCCGAGCCGCGACCGCTCCCTCCTCGTGGGCCCGGGCCTTGGACGCCGCGCGCAGCCGGCTCATCCCCCTGGAGCCCCTGCCCCAGGAGGCCTGGGACCGCCGGCACCGCCTCGCGCTCGGCGCGCTCCTCCTCCACGCCCTGGGGCTGGGCGTCCTCGGCGTGGCCACGGGCAACGGCGTCGCCCTGAGCCTGGCCGCGGCGGGCGTGCCCCTGGGCTTCGCCGGCCTCGCCGCCGGCGCGCCCGGCCGCCGGCTGCGGAGCGTGCTCGCCACCGCCGGCCTGCTCGGCTCCGCCGCCGCCATCGCCCTGCTCACCCACGGCTTCCTCGAGGCGCAGCTCGACCTGCTGTTCGCGCTCCGCCTCGTCGCGATGTACGAGGACGGGGCGATGGTGCTGTTCGCGGCGCTCTCCATCTTGGGCGAGGCGGGCTTCGCCGCCGCCGTGCCGAGCGCGTTCGTGCCCTGGCCCGGCCTGGTGCGCACGAACCCGGCGTGGCTCGCCCTCGACGTCGTCCTCGTCGGGGCGGTGGCCGCGCTCCAGTTCCTCGCCTGGACCTCGCAGGAGGGCTCGCGGCGGACCTTCGAGCAGGTCCTGCGCCACTCGGCGGGGGCCGTGCTCCGCCTGGACCTGGACGGGCGCGTGACGTTCGTGAACCCGGCGGCGGAGGCCCTCACCGGGTACGACGCGGCGGAGCTCTCCGGCCGCGCCGCGGAGCCGCTCATCTCGAACCGCGCCGGCCTGCCCCTGCACCAGCCCGACGGCTGCCCGGTGCACAGCGCCCTGCGCGGCCACGCCACGCCCGGCGTCATCAGCGCGTCGCTGCGCCGGCGCGGGGGCGCGACGCTGCCCGTGGACCTGGTGTGCGCCCCGGTCATCGACAGCGGCCGGGTGGTGGGCGCGGTGCTCAGCCTGACCGACATGTCGCAGCGGGAGCGCGCGGAGTCGGCGCGGCAGGTGGCGCGCGACCAGCAGCAGGAGATCGAGCGCCTGAAGCAGATGGACGCCTTCCGCCGCCTGTTCCTGAACACGGCGTCGCACGAGCTGAACACGCCGCTCACCCCCATCATCATCCACGTGGACCTCCTGCGCTCCGGCGAGCTCGGCGCGCTGAACGACGCGCAGCAGCGCTCCATGGAGCAGCTCCACCGCAACGTCGGCCGCCTGGCCGAGCTCGTCAACGACGTGCTCGACGTGGGGCGCATGGAGAACGGCCGGCTGCGCCTGGACAAGCGGGCCGTGGACCTGGCCTACCTCGTGGACGACGCGGTCGAGACCTTCCGGCCCACGGCGCGCCGCGCCGGCGTCGAACTCCGCGTGAGCGTGCAGCGCAACCTCATGGTGGAGGGCGACGCGAAGCGCCTGGCGCAGGTCGCGTTCAACCTCGTGAGCAACGCGCTGAAGTTCACGCCGCCCGCGGGACGCATCTCCGTCCACCTCGCCGAGCAGCAGGGGCAGGCGGTCATCACCGTGCAGGACACGGGCATCGGCATCTCCGCCGAGGACGTGCCCAAGCTCTTCCAGCCGTTCAGCCAGCTCACCACGGAGCTGCGCCACGCGCCGCGCGGCACGGGGCTGGGCCTGTTCATCAGCAAGGGCATCGTGGAGCAGCACAGCGGGACCATCCGCGCCGAGTCCGCCGGCCGCGGCAAGGGCGCGCGCTTCATCGTGACCCTGCCCCTGGCGAGCGACGGCATCCCGCGGTCGGGCGCGAAGCCGCGGGGGAAGCCGCTCGCCGAACTGCGGCCGTGAGCAGGGCCTTCCCGTTGGCACGCGTCCAGCGTGGCCGGGCCGGTCCTGGCTCCCAGAGAACGCCGTGGAGGGTGCCCGCAGCGAGGCATCCGCCTCGCCCATCGCCCCGTGGTTCCCATCCTTTCATGGACATCCGGGGCGTAACCGGGGCCGTGCCCGCCCCAGCGGCCCGCGGCCGTGTCCTCATCGTGGACGACGAGGCCGACATCGCGGACAGCCTGCGCGTCCTCATCGAGGAGCTCGTGCCCGGGGTCGCCGCGGACGTCGCCCGGAACGCCGCCGAGGCCCAAGCCCTGTTCCGGCAGGGGAGGCGCTACGACATCGTCCTCGCCGACGAGCGGATGCCCGGCATGCCCGGCCACGAGCTCCTGGCCTGGGTCGGCCGCACGGCCCCGGGCACGCGGCGCGCGCTGATGAGCGCGTACATCTCCTCCTTCACCTCCGACGTCGCGGCCACGGTGGGGGCGGATGCGCTCGTCCAGAAGCCGTTCGTCGCGCGCAAGCTCGTCGCCCTCGTGGAGGGCGCGCTGCCGCAGGGGGTCGCATGACCCCGGGCCTGCCGCCGGCGGAGGCCGCGCGCGCGTCCCACGCCGCGGACGGGCACGCGGCGCCGACGCGCGCGGCGCAGGAGCCGTTCTCGCTCGCTGGGCTGCGCACGTGGCTGCCGACGGGCGGCGGCCTGCCGGAGGCGGCGTTGCGCACGCGGCACCGCTACATCCTCGTCCTCGTCGCGGCGCACGTTCCGGCGCTCTTCGCCTACGGCCTGTGGCAAGGCCGGCCGTGGACCCACGTGACGCTCGAGGTCGCGCTCATCGCCGCCATCGTCGTCGCCGCGGCGGCCACGGCGCACCGGGCCCGCCTGAGCGGCACGCTCGCCAGCATCGGCCTCATCAGCTGCTCCGCGCTGCTCACGCACCTGTCCGGCGGCTACATCGAGGCGCACTTCCACTTCTTCGTCAGCGTCATCATCATCTCCCTGTACGAGGACTGGGTCCCGTTCCTCGTCGCCATCGCGTACGTGGTCCTGCACCACGGCGTGGTCGGCGTGCTCGACCCGCGCAGCGTGTACAACCACGCCGACGCGTACGCGCAGCCCTGGGTGTGGGCGGGCATCCACGGCGGGTTCGTCCTGGCGGCGAGCGCCGCGAGCATGGTGAACTGGAAGCTCAACGAGCAGGCCCGCTCGCAGGCGGAGGCGGCGCAGGCCCTGGAGCGCGCGGCGCAGACGGAGCTGGCGGAGAACGCGCAGCGCGTCGAGGCCTTCCGCACGAACCTGCTGAACATCGCCGCGCACGAGCTGCGCACGCCACTCACCCCCATCCGCCTCCAGGTGGACCTGCTGCGCACGAGCGGGCTGAACCAGCGGCAGGAGCGCGTCGTGACCGTGCTCGACCGCAACCTGGACCGGCTGGCGAACGTGCTCTCCGACCTCCTCGACGTGTCCCGGCTGGAGAGCGGGCGCTTCCAGCTCCAGACCCTGCCGTCGGACCTGCGCGCCCTGGCCGAGGAAAGCCTCGCCTCGTTCGGCCCCCTGGCGGCGGAGCGGGGCGTGGCGCTGGAGCTGACCGGCAGCCCGGTGGGCGCGATGGCGGATGCGGTGCGCCTGGGGCAGGTCGTGGACAACCTGCTCAGCAACGCGCTGAAGTTCACGTCCGCCGGCGGGCGCGTCACGGTCGAGCTGGGCACGGAAGGCGGGCACGCCGCGCTGCGCGTGCGCGACTCCGGCATCGGCATCGAGCCCGCGGACCTGGGCAAGCTGTTCCAGCCGTTCAGCCAGGTCCACGACGCGCGCTCCCATCCGAAGGGCACGGGACTCGGCCTCTACATCTGCAAGGGCATCGTGGAGCAGCACGGCGGGACCATCCGCGCGGAATCGGCCGGCCGCGGGCAGGGCACGCTCTTCGTCGTGACGCTCCCACCCGCGGCGCTTCCCGCCCCGCTCGCGCCCGTTCCCGCCGCGTCGCAGGACCCGGCCCTCGCGGGCATCGCGCGGTGACGCAAGCAAGCTGCGCGGCGACGACCGCGGCCCTCGCGCAAGGGCGGGCTCGCGCGTGGCTCGGGGCGGGCCGGCTCACGGAGCGGGCGGCAGGTGGACGCTGCCGGTCACCGGGTCGGGTGGGTGCTCGACGAGCAGGGAGCGGTCCTTGTGCACGAAGCCGTCCGCGGGCCGGTCCGCGCCGGCCCGCATGCACCACGCCCCCGCCGCCGCGCGGCACGTCGGGCAGACGTTGCCGGGCGGCTGCGTGGACCCCGCGACTTCCCCCATCGTGCGCTCCTTTGCCTGTACGCGCGGCCGCACCTTGAAACCACGCATCGCGCGCGATGCGCATCCGCGGATTTCTCACGATGGGCGCCCCGCGCGGGGAGAATCCGGTGCCCCATCCGCGGAATGCCGCGGTTTCCCCAGCGGAGAGGATGCGACGAGGCCCCCCTCGGCTTCGCGTGGACATCGCGGCGCACCACGCGGGGTGGTGGGCGGGCGAGAAGCCTGCCAAGCAGTTGGTTCATGGGGCCGGGCCGCCATGTGCATGCCGTGGCTGCCGCGAGCGCTCCCTGGGCCGACCTGCTGACCGACGGGTCCACCGACCAGCACGTCGTCCAGTTCTACGAAGACCCCGCGTTCCTGGAGAAGGCCGTCGCGACATGGATCGCGACGCCGCTGCGCCGCGGCGGCGGGGCGGTGCTCATCGCGACCGCCGAGCACCGCGCAGCGGTCGCCCGCCGGCTCGGGGAGATGGACCTCGATGCCCTCCAGCTGGAGCGCGAAGGTCGGCTCCTCCTGCTCGACGCGGACGCGACGATGGAGGCGTTCATGGTGGGCGGCCTGCCGGACGCCCCGGCGTTCTTCGCCGCTGCCGGGGACGCCATCCGCAAGGTGCGCTCGTCGGGCGCGACGGAGGTGCGCGCCTGGGGCGAGATGGTGAACCTGCTGTGGAAGCGCGGGAACCTGAAGGGGGCCATGCGCCTGGAGGAGCTGTGGAACGAGGTCATTGCCGAGCACGGCATCCGCCTTCTCTGCTCCTACGAATCGCACGGCCTGGCCCCGGAGACGTTCGAACTGCTGCCGTCGCTCACGCATGGCCACGGCCTGCTCATCCCGGTCGAGGACTACGCCCGGCTGGACCGCGCCGTGGCGCGCGCGCTCATCGAGGTGTGCGGCGACGACACCGCGGCCCTGTCCGGCACGATGGGCCGGCGCGAGCCCCCGCTGCGCATGCCGAAGTCCACCGCCGTCGTGCACGCCTTGCGCCGCACCCTGCCCTACTTCGGGGACCGCGTGGCGTCGAAGGCGCAGGCGCATTACGACGAGGACAAGGCGTAGGCTCATGCGGCCGGCGGCAGCCCGGCTGGGGCCGCGGGAAGGTCCTGGCGCCGCGCCACGCCCTTGAGCCCGCCGAGGAGGATCTGCGTGCCGGCGACCGCCTCCTTCCGATGCTCCGCGAGGACCCCGACGACCGCGATGGCACCGCCTTCGGTCACGACGCCCTCGGCCTGCCACACCAGGACGCGCGTCGCGCCGACGGCCGCGGCCTGCGCCGCAGCGCGTTCCAACCGCTCGCGCGCATCGGGAGCCGGGGCGCAGCGCACGGCGCACCCCCGGGCGCGCGTCACGACGAGGCTGATAGCGCCACCCTCGCCCCTCCCCATCCACGCCAGCGCCTCGCTCGCGTCGAGCCGGGGCGCGATGCGCACGTCCGAGACCGCGGCGGCCTGCATGCGCGCGGCTCGGCGCGCCTGGCCAAGACCGCGCTGGGACGTGCGTCGTGAACGGACCAGAGCCCGGCCGGGGCGCATCGCCTGGACGCTGGCGCCGGGCGAGCGCGGCGGGTGGGTCGCGGGGAGGGGGCGGCGCGCCAGCGCCGCGCTCATCGCGTCACGATGTGCCCGGGGCGCTGCTCCACCGCTTCCTGGAAGTTGCGA
>JAIVGT010000393.1 GCA_020201485.1 Halobacteriales archaeon | reverse complement strand
CAGCTGGTCCACGCTCTGCCCGCCCCCCGTGTCGCCGCAGTTCGCCGGCGCGCCGCAGTCCATCCACAGCACCCAGGCCACGCCATCCGGCGCCGCGCTCACGACGGGGTAGGCGCGGCCGGAGCCAGTGCGGTTCCCCACCTTGACCGGCTGCTCCCACGTCGCGCCGCTGTCGTGGCTCGCGAGCAGGAGCATGTCGCCCGGCCCGTTCGCCTGCGCCTCGTACACGATGTACACGTCCGTCGCGCCGGGCGCGTTGTCCGCGGCGATGGTCGCCCACCCCCCACCGGGCACGGGCATGCCCTCCGACCACGTGAGGCCGGCATCGGCGCTCACGTAGTACCAGTGGCGCCCGCCGTTGACCTCGTTGCCGTTGTTGCCGAGGTAGTGCAGGACGCCGTCGCCCTGGGCCGCGATCCACGGCCGGTCGTCGAGCCCCGTGCTCTTCTGCACCGGCTCGCTGCTCTGCCACGTCTGCCCCTGGTCGCTCCACGCGTGCAGGTGGTTGTCCGCGAGGTAGGTGTCCACGAAATAGGCCCAGCCACGCGCGTCGATGGCGATGTCGCCTTCGTCGCCGAGGAACTGCTGGGCCAGGTTCACGGGCAATCCGCCCGGGGCTGCGGGCGGGCCCCACGTCTTGCCGTCGTCGCGGCTGACGAGGAACCAGCTGCCCAGGTACGGCCACGTCTCCGGCCGGTCGAGGACCTTGTGCGCGGTGTAATAGATGGTGCCCTTCTGGTCCACGGAGATGCTCGGCTCGTAGCCCGTGCCGCGCAGGTCCACCGGCGCGAGCCATTCCAAGGCGAGGCCGTGCGGCGGCGAGGCGGGCGACGGTCCCGGGGGCTGGGTCGGCGGCGGAGGCTGCGTGCAGCCCGCGACGGCGAGGGTCAGGAGGAGGAGCGGGGCGAGCAGGGCGGCGCGCATGCGCCCGGCCAGGCCATGGCGCCCAAAAAGGTTTGTGGATGCGCCCCGCTCCGCGCGCGTGGACCTGCCGCGGTTCGTGGGCGCGGTGCGCGCGTTGGCGAAGGACGCGGACGCGCTCGTCGAGGAGCTTGCGCTGCCCAAGGGCACGTGGGCCGTCAACGTGCACAGCTACGCGCTCCCCGCGTACGAGGCCTTCCTGCACCGGCATTACGCGGACGGCCAGCCGCGCGCCGCGGGCATCGCGATGAACCCGGGCAAGTTCGGCGCGTGCCAGACCGGCATGCCGTTCACGGATTGGACGCGCGCCGAAACGCTCCTGCCCGGCCTGGAGAAGCTCGTGGACCGCGACGCGCGGGCGCGCGCCGGCTTGCCCCCGCCGCACCGCGAGCAGAGCGGACGGCGCGTGTACGCCTGGGGGGCGAAGCGGTTCGGCAGCGACGCGGCCATGCTGCGGCGCGTCGTCTTCCTCATCCCATGCCCCATCGCCGTGCTCGAAGGCGAGCGCGGCAAGCCGAACAACGTGCCCCTCGACCAGCTCCCGCGCAAGCAGGGGAATGCGTGCCTGCAGCTCATCCGCGACCACGCGCCGAAGCTGCTCGGAGCTGCGGACCCGACGGGCGTGCTCCTGCTCGGAGCGTACGCCGAAGGCGTGTGGCAGGTGCTGCAGGAGGACGGCACCGCGCCCAAGGTGCCGGTCGGCCGCGCGCTACATCCCGCGGCGCACGTGCCCGACGCGGACATCGTCGCCTCGCTCGACCGCGCGTGGTCGCGCCTGCAGCAGGCGCGGGCTTAAGCCAGGCTGCCTTGATGCGCCGCCGTGCGCGGCTGGCTGCTCGTGGTCGGGCTCGTCGTGCTCGTCGGCTTGTTCATGGCCGGCGTGGCGCTCATCGGCAACGGGCTGCGCCAGGACTACCACATCATCTCCGGCCGCGAGGACGTGGAGCGGACCCAGCTCGACTTCGACGGCCAGCGCGCCATCTGGCTGGAGCAGAACGGGACGCGGCCGGGACAGGTGTGGGCCTACGACCTCGCGTCGAAGTCGCGCATCTTCCTCGGCGACGGCGCGGACCTCGCGCAGCCGGTCGCCCTCGGGGGAGGGCGCGCAGCCTGGGTCGCGCAAGGCACGGTGCAGGTGCACGACTTCGTGAACGGCACCACCTGGAGCTTGCCGGGGAACCTCAGCC
>JAIVGT010000222.1 GCA_020201485.1 Halobacteriales archaeon | reverse complement strand
GGAGGAGGTGAGGGTGAGCCCGGCCTTGCGGCTCGCCGCCAGGTCGCGGAGGAGGTCCGGGAAGCGCTCCTCCAGCCGCTTCACCCGGCGATGGGCGTTCGCCGCGTAGAACCCGTAGGGCCCGACGGCGGCCATGATGCCGAACGCCAGGAAGTCGAGCCAGCGCATCGGGTCGAGCCCGGCCAGGCGGTGCCCGGTGGCGAGCCACGCGCTCAGCCCGAACAGCAGGCCGGCGATGCCCAGGCTCGTGCCGAGGATGAGCAGGCTGAGCCGGGCCTCGGCGCTGCGCCGGACGTGGTAGAGCGTCGCGCGGTCCTCGCTCCGGCTGAGGAGCAGGGCGGCGACCACGCTCGCCGCCAGCGCCGCGACGATGAAGCCGAACACGCCGATGAGCAGGGCGTTGCGCGGGATCTCCGTGAACAGCCCGGTGTAGCCCACGCCGAACACGAGGAGGACGAGGACGACGAGGAAGAGCAGGGCGAAGGCCATCATCGCCGGCATGAGGATGCTCTTGTTCCGGCTGAGGTAGGTGTGGCCGGCGTAGTACGAGCGCTCCCGCGTGACGATGGCGACGAGGTTCGGGATGGAGCGGCCGAGGAAGAGCGACAGGCTGGCCGAGGCGATGCTGGCGAGGAGGAAGAACGGCGCATCCGTGTCCAGGAGGCGCACGCTGCCCAGGTCGAGGGGGCGGGAGGCGAGCACCGCCCCGACCATGGCGAAGGCGAGGGTGAGGGCGATGGCCAGGGCGAAGAACAGCCCGAGCATGGCCGGCGTTTCCGGCCGCTCCACGGGCGTGCGCAGGGAGAGCCAGTGCGTCGCCGCCAGGCACACGCCGAGGATGAGGCTGAACAGCGTGGCGAGGCGGATCTCGAGGTGGATGGGCCCGGCGAGCTCGAACGGCCCGAAGCGGTGCACGAGGGACAGGCCGAGGATGAGCACGGCGAGGCCGGTCAGGAGGTTGGCGAGGATGACCGCGGCCTTGAACCGCGTCCAGTGCTTGAGCTGGTCGTAGCGCATGCCGCCGCTGCTCCGGCGGAGCAGGACGCGCAGCCGCCAGATGGGCCGGCTCAGGGCCAGGCTCAGCGCGGTCAGGGCCATGCCCAGGGCCATGGCGCCTGCCCCCCAGCGGTACTGCGCATCGCCGGCGACGCTCGCGAGCAGGCCGCCGAGGACGAGGAGGGCCGTGCCGCTGCCCAGGGCCGCGACGAGGGCGACCTCGTACAGCTTGCGGTCCCGGTCGGCGAGCCGCTGGCGCGGGGCGTCCGCCGCCCCGGCCGGGGGCGCGACGAGGTCGTCCTCGGCCAGGCTCACACCTCCGGGGTGACGTACTTGATGGTCAGGAGGAAGCCGAGCTGCGCCATGGGCAGGAGCACGAGGACGATGATGTAGCCCAGGCTCAGGCCGCTGCGCGGGTCGCTGCCGAAGAGCGTCATGACGCTGAGGAGCACGAGGAGGAAGAGGGGCGCGGCGACGACGACGGTGACGAAGCTCTCCGCGAGCACGCCCAGGTTCTCCAGGAACCGCTTCTGCTCCTGGCGGTTCTCGTACATGAACTGCTCCGACTTCGCCAGGAAGTAGGTCTTGAGGTCCCCGCCCGTGGTCACGGCGGCGATGGCCCCCTGGAGCAGGTCCTGCCACTTCACGCTCGGGCTGCGGTCGATGGCGGCGGTGAGCGCGCCCGGGATGTCCTTGCCCAGCAGGCGCAGGTCGCGGCTGATCCACGCCGCCTCGTTCGCCACCTCGCCGTAGATGGCCTGGTTGCTCAGGCTCCAGAAGATCTTGTCCGGCGTGATGCCGGCGCTCGCCATGGTCGCGATGTAGTTCAGGGCGTAGGGCAGCTTGGCGTCGATGTCGCGCGCGCGCGACGCGGCGCGCACGTCGGGGAGCACGTAGGTGAGCACGTACAGCGTCGCGGCGAGCACGATGGGCAGGGGCACGACGAAGAGGAAGACGCTCCCGCCCACGGCCACGGCGTGCAGGGCGATGAGCAGGCCGAGCACGCCGGCGAGCATGGCGAAGGCCACGAACACCAGGAGCATGTTCAGGTAGCTGTAGCCGAGGTAGACCTCGGGGCGGAGGTGGATGTGCGCCTTCTGCAGGCTCAGGCGCAGGTGCACGTTCTGCTGCGCCGGCTTCTGCACCACGCCGCCGAGCGCGCGGTAGGCGAACCGCTGGTACCGGCTCAGGGTCACGGCGAGCCCTCCGGGGCGCGCGCCTTCGGGGCCTCGGCCCGGGCGATGGGCTCCTCGCGCACGCGCTGCAGGATGGCGTCGGGCGTGCTGTAGTAGGCGCTGACGATGCTCGCCACGTCGTCGATGCGGCGGATGCCCTTGGCCACCATCCAGCGCAGGACCTCGGTGCGCTGCGCCCACTCCCGCTCGATGTCCTCCGCGGACAGGTTGTTCTTCTCCATGATGCGCTCGAGCATCTTGCTCTTGCCCAGGTAGTGCTGCGCGTCGAGGCGCGGGTCCCATTGGAACACGGTGTTCGTCAGGAGGTCGCCCGTCTCCGGGTCCACGCCCACGATCTCCACGACCTCCTTGACGCGGCGCACCATGCGGTTGGCGATGCGCACCTGCACCTGGATGGCCATGGCGTCCATCGTCTGCAGCATGAGGCGGGGCACGTTGATGGGCGGGTTCTCCAGGCGGTACACCGCGCTCTGCACGCTGTCGGCGTGGAGCGTGCTGTAGGTCGCGTGGCCGGTCGCCATGGCCTGGAACAGGGTCAGGGCCTCCGGGCCGCGCACCTCGCCCACGATGAGGTACTCCGGGCGCTGGCGGAGCGCCGCCTCGAGCAGCTTGTACATGTCGATGCTGCCGGCGGGCTTGCCGTTCGCCATGAGCTCGCCGCCGAAGCCGGTGCGGGTCAGGCCGGCGATCCAGTTCTCGTGCTTCAGGTTGATCTCGCGCGTGTCCTCGATGCTCACGACTTTCTTCTGGGGCGGGATGAACTGGCTCACGGCGTTGAGGGTGGTGGTCTTGCCGCTCGCCGTGCCGCCGGCGTAGATGATGCTGTTGCCCTCCTGCATGGCGAACCAGAAGAAGGCGGCCATCTCCGGCGTGAGGGTGCCCAGGCGCACCAGGTCGGGCGGGGTGAGCGGGTCGGAGCGGAACTTGCGGATGGTGAAGCTGCTGCCGCGCGTCGTGACCTCGCGGCTCAGGCTGGCCTGCAGGCGGCTCGTGTCGGGGAGCGTGGCGTCGAGCAGGGGCTCGGCGATGCTGATGTGCTTGCCCGAGCGCTGCGCCAGGCGGATGACGAAGCTGTCCAGGCCGCGCTCCTCCGGGAAGCGGACGTTCGTCTTGATGCTCTCGTACTGCCGGTGGAAGAGGTACACGGGGATGCCCGACCCGTCGCACGAGATGTCCTCGATCATCGGGTCGCGCATGAGCACGTCGATGGGCCCGTAGCCGAGGAAGTCGCGGTTCAGGTAGTACTGGATGCGCTGCTTGCTCACCTCGTCCACGAGGATGCTGTGGTCCACGATGACGCGCTCGACGGCGTCGGCGAGGTAGCTCTCCCAGTCCTGGTCCTGGGCCTGCCGGCCGTCCAGGGTGCGGATGAGCGTGTCGCGGATGAAGTCCAGGACCTCGCGCTCCGTGCCGGTGAGCGCGGGCTCGATGGCCTCGTACAGGTAGCGGTTGCTCTGCTGGTCGAAGACGATGCGGACGAAGCTCCGGCCCTCCAGGACCGGCCCGAACTCGACCTGCTGGGCGTGCTGGCTCACGTCGGGCACGGCGGTGATGGTGCGGCTCGGGTCGAGGCCGAGCTGCTGGGCCACGCTGCGCACGTAGTCGGCGTGCCGGGCGGCGTCCGCGCGCAGCTTCTGCTGGCCCCGGATGCGCTTCGCCATGCCCTTGGCGCGCAGCTCCAGCTCCCGCGCCTCGGCCAGCTTCTGCTCGAAGTGCAGGCGCTGCTGCTTCTTCATGGAGCGGAGCAGGTCGCGCGTCGCGCCGTCGGCCGCGGCCGGGGCGGGCTCGGCCTGGGCAGGCTGGCCGTCGCCCGGGCGCGCGTCCCCGGGCGCGGGCTCGGCCAGGCTCGGGGGGGTGTCGCGGCGCAGCCGCCAGCGCTTCTTCGCGGGTTCGTCGGGCATGGTCGTTCCTCAGAGGTTGACGTTGATGGTCCCCTGCTTCAGGGTCAGGTCGATGTCGAGCGTGGAGTCGCCGGGCGCGGCCGTCGGGCCGAACACGGTGAGGGAAGCGAGGCTCGCGGTGGAGCTGGTCGTGAAGCCGCTCCCCGCTGCGAGGCCGAGCCGGCCGAGCGCGTCGCTCCAGAAGCCCGTCCACAGGGCGGGGTAGGCGGTGGTGACGTTGAGCGTGACCTGCGACGCCAGGCCGTGCACGACGCGCTGCGCGCTGGCCGTGGTGATGACGGAGGCGGCGGTCGTGGACGCGGCCGAGGCCGCCTGCCCTTGCAGGCTGGGCACGCCGACGGCGAGGAGGAGCGTGCCGCCGGACAGGCGCGCGGTGAACGGGGGCGGGGCGCGGAACACCGCCCCGTCGCCCTGGTGGACGATGAACGCCCCGTTCTCCAGGACGAAGTCTTGCGCCGGGTAGTATTGGGGCGAGCTGTGGATGGCCAGGGTGCCGCCGAGCGCCGTGGCGTTGTAGTTCGCGATAGGCAGGTAGCTCGGGGCGGTCGCGACGCCGGAGGCGAGCTCGGTGCTGTTCACGTAGGTCAGGGCGTACTGCGCGGTGAGGCGCGCGTCCGACTGGCCCATGTCCAGGGTCACGGGGCCGGGGGCGGCGGCGAACAGGCGGTCGAAGCGGTAGTCGCTGTTGAAGGCGTCGAGGACCCAGGAGTCGAAGTCGTGGTCCGACTCGTGGACGCTGAAGCCCTGGTCGTACAGCACGTTGTCCCCGGTGCAGCCGTTCGCGTTGCACGTCTTCACGCGGAACTCCGGGTCGGGCTGGCTGTCCGACTTGTAGAACGTGAGCGAGCCGGCGGGGTCCCCGTTGGCGTCGATGAGGTTCACCGTGACGTTGTCGCCCGCGTCCACGTCGGTCAGGTTGTGGGCGCGGATGCGGAAGCTCTGCACCTGGGCCACGTCGGGCACGGTCGCGCCGCTGGCGATGGGCACGCTGACCCAGCTCTCGTCCACGCCCGCGCTGCGGTTGCCGTTGTCCACGATGAGCTGGAGGAGGGGCGTGGCCAGGGTGAACGGGCTGCTGCCCGGGGTGAAGCTGAGGGATTGGCTGAGGAGCGTGGCCCCGGCGTTGAAGGGCGACGGGTGGTTCGAGCCGAGGGTGAACGCGGTCGCGACCGGGGCCGCGCTGCCGTTGTCCGCCTGGCGGTCCACCAAGGCCTTCAGGCCGTTGAACTGCGCCTCCAGGCCCTGCATGTCGGCCGCCTCGCTCGACGCGGACCAGTCGGGCAGGATGTAGAGCTGGAAGCTGACGAGGGTGGTGAGGGCGAGGGCGATGACGAGGATGGTGCCGATGACCACGGCCACGCCCTCCTCGTCCTGCCGGAAGCTGCGGTTCGCCTTCATGCTCATCCCACCGCGTTCGACTCGTTGCTGAGCGGGCCTTCGCCCACCGCGTTCACCGCGCTCACCTTGTAGTAGTACACGGTGCTCTTCGTGCGGCCGCCGTCGGTGCAGGTGAGCACGTTGCCGAGCGCGCTGCACCCGCCGCTCGTGACCAGGACCTCGCTGCCGCTGCTCGTGCCGCGGTACACCTTGTAGCTGGTGATGGCGCTGCCGCCGTTGCTCGCCGGGATGGCCCAGGTGAGCAGGATGCTGCCGCTGTTCGCGCCCCCGCTGTGCGCGGCGACGAGGGTGAGCGGCGCGCCGGGCACCGCCACGGGCGTGGCGCTCTTCTCTGCGGCCAGGGCTCCGATGCCGACGCCGTTCACCGCGGCGACCTCGTAGTAGTAGGTCTGGCCGTTCGTCAGGCCGGTGTCGGTGCAGGTGAGCACGTTGCCGAGCGCGCTGCAGCCGCCGCTCGTGAGCAGGGCCTCGGCGTTGCTCGTCGTGCTGCGGTACACGCGGTAGCTCGTGACCGGGCTGCCGCCCGGGCTGGCCGCGGTCCAGGTGAGCACGG
Organism: Halobacteriales archaeon; assembly: GCA_020201485.1. Taxonomy (GTDB): domain Archaea; phylum Thermoplasmatota; class SW-10-69-26; order JACQPN01; family JAIVGT01; genus JAIVGT01. The sequence goes on along the minus strand of JAIVGT010000222.1, from coordinate 1,538 downwards.
CCTGCGCGTTGCCCGCGGTCGCGGTGAAGGCGCCGGGCGCGCCGGGCAGGGTGAGCGCGGCGCTCGCCTCGCTGCCCTGCGGGCCCTCGCCGATGGCGTTCACGGCGCTCGCCTTGTAGTAGTACGTCGTGCCGTTCGCCAGGCCGGCGTCGGTGCAGGTGACCACGTTGCCCAGGCCGCTGCAGCCGCCGCTCGCGAGCAGGGTCTCGGCCCCGCTGGCCGTGCCGCGGTACACCTTGTAGCTGGTGACGGGGCTGCCGCCCTGGCTGGCCGCGGTCCAGGTGAGCACGACCTGCTGGCTGGACGCGGTGGGCGTGAGGCTGCCGGGCGCGCCGGGCACGCTGACGGGCACGACGCTCTTCTCCGCCGCGCGCGCGCCGATGCCCTGCGCGTTGCCCGCGGCGACCTGGTACCAGTAGGTCTGGCCGTTCGTGAGGCCGGTGTCGGTGCAGGTGAGCACGCTGCCCAGGCCGCTGCAGCCGCCGCTCGCGAGCAGGACCTCGCTGCCGCTCGTCGCGCCGCGGTACACCCGGTAGCTGGTGACCGGGTTGCCGCCGTCCCCGGCCGGCGCGGCCCAGGTGAGCACCGCTTGCGCGTTGCCGGCTGCGATGGCGAAGCTTTGCGGCGCGCCGGGGATGGTCGCGGGCGTGGCCGGCAGCTCCGCGGTCAGGCCGCCCTCGCCGAAGCCGTTCACGGCGCTGATGGCGTAGTCGTAGGGCTGGCCGTTCGTGAGGCCGGTGTCTGTGTAGGCGAGGACGAGGCCGAGCTGTGTGAGGAACGCCGGGCTGCCGGGCGAGGTGCCGCGGTAGAGCTTGTAGCCGGAGATGGGACCGCCGCCGACGCTGCCCGGCGCGCCCCAGGTGAGCGCGACCTGCGCGTTGCCGGCGAGGGCGGTGGCGGCGGAGGGCTGGGCAGGGACGAGGCTGGGCGTTGCGCTCACGACGTTCAGCGTCCCCATGCTCAGCAGGGAGCTGCCGCCGAGGACGTTGATGCCGACCGAGGTCGTGTTCGCGATGGTGAAGGTGTGCCTCCACGACTCGCCCACGGTGAGCTTGCCGTCGGCGAACGCACCGCCCAGGGAAGCCGCGTCGCCGCCGAAGGCGAAGCTCGCGCCGTCGAGCTGGATGCTGATGTTCGTCTTGCTCGCCGGGAGCGCCTGGCCGCCGAGGTGCTCCACCACGACCATCTCGTCGCCGGTGTTCCAGCCGTTGTTGCCGGCGTCCACCTCGGCGCGCAGCTCGGCGTGGATGGCGTCGCTCGCCAGCGGGACCTTGATGAAGAGCACGAACACCGCGGCCATCATGACCACGGTGATGCCGACGGTGAGGAGGTTGCCGATGACGTCGGACACGGCGGCGTCGGAGGACAGCGCGCGCTGGCGGCGCGTGCCCGCTCGCAGAACAGCCCCCGCCCTGGCCATGGGTTTCCCCACCTGGCACAAGCCCCGAGGAGCGAGAAAAAGGACCGCGCCCGGGGCGCTTGGCCGGTGGCACGTCCGGCCGCAAATCCGGCGTTCGTACGGGAAAAGGGAGGTGGAT
>JAIVGT010000221.1 GCA_020201485.1 Halobacteriales archaeon | reverse complement strand
CTACAACGGCGACGGCACGCTGTGGCGCACGTTGCTCGCGCCGCCCACCGGCGACAGCCAGGAGCCGCTCGGCTTCCCCGCGGTGGCGAACGGCGCGTGGGGCGACCTCGACGGCGACGGGGGCAAGGACTACGCCCTCGGCCTGCTCGGCGCGCGCGCCTTGCCGCGGTTCCTGGTGAGCGGGCCGCGCCTCGACTGGCAGCACGAGCTTGCGGCGTGGGACCCGGTGCTCAACGTGAGCAAGCCCGGCTTCCCCAAGGTCATCGAGGATTGGATGTTCTTCGTGCAGCCGGCCATCGGCGACGTAGACAACGACGCCGCGACGCAGGAGGTCATCACCGGCAGCGGGGGCTACCTGCTCCACGCCTGGGACCACGCGGGCCTGGAAGCGCTGGACCAGCCTCCGGGGACGGAGCTGAGCAGCTGGCCGAAGTACATCGGGGGCTGGATGACGGCCAGCCCGGCCGTGGGCAAGCTCGACGCGAGCGGGCACAACCTGGTCACGGTCGGCACGCGCGAGGGCCTGCTGTTCGTGTGGGACACGGCTGGGGTCGGGGGGACGGATTGGCCGATGTTCAAGCGCGATGCGGCGCGGGACAGCCTGGAAACGTAGGCCTCAGCGCCACATCTCGACTTCCGCGTACTCCATCGTGCCGGGCAGGGGAGGGTTCAGCTTCCGCACGCGGACCACGACCTCCTGCGCGCCCAGCTCGCGGCATCGGCGCGCCACCTCCTCGGCGATGGCCTCCAGCAGGTGCCACGCCTGCGCGTCGATGGCCCCGCGCGCCGCCTCGAACGCCTGCGAGTAGTCGAGCGTCGCCTTCAGCTCGTCGCGCGTGCCGGCCTCGCGCAGCGGGAGCCAGAGCTCCACGTCGACCTCGAGCGTCTGCGGCGCGCTGCGCTCCTTCTCCGTCGCGCCGACGTGCGCCTGGAAGCGCATGCCCTTGAGCAGGATCTTGTCCATCAGCCCACCTTCCCGACGATGGCGTCCGCGACGCGCGCCGCGTCCCGCGTCGCGCGCACGTCGTGCGCGCGCACGATGTCCGCGCCGTGCGCGATGGCGAGCGCGGCCGCGGCCAGGCCGGCGCTCAGCCGCTGCTCCGGCTCCTCGACGCCGGTGAGCTTGCCGAGGAAGCCCTTGCGGCTCGCGCCGACGAGGAGGGGGAAGCCCATCTTCAGCTCCTGCAGGCCGCGCAGCAGGGCGAGGTTGTGCTCCAGCGTCTTGCCGAAGCCGATGCCCGGGTCGAGGCAGATGGCCTCGCGCGCGATGCCGTGCTTCGCCGCCAGCTGGGCGCGCTCCAGCAGGAACTCCCGCACCTCGCGCACGACATCGACGTACCGCGGCGCGCGCTGCATGTCCTGCGGCTGGCCCTGCATGTGCATGAGCACGACGCCGCACCGCCGCTCCGCGCACAGCTCCGCCATGCCCGGCCGCGCCAGCGCCTCGACGTCGTTGACGATGCTCGCGCCGGCGTCGAGCGCGGCGCGCGCCACCTCCGGCTGGCGCGTGTCGATGCTGAGCGGCACGCCCAGCTCGGCCAGGCCGAGAAGCACGGGCAGCACGCGGCGCACCTCTTCGTCCGCGCTCACGGGCTGCGCACCGGGCCGCGTGCTCTCGCCGCCGACGTCGAGGATGTCCGCGCCGTCCGCGAGGAGCTGCCGGCCGTGCGCGATGGCGCGTTCCGGGTCGAGGAAGCGGCCGCCGTCGCTGAAGCTGTCCGGGGTGACGTTGACCACGCCCATGACGAGCGTGCGCCGCTCGAAGGGCAGCACGTGCTCGCCGCAGCGCCAGGGCACGCGTCCTGAGCCCCGCGCGCGCGGAAAAGCCTTGCGCGCTCATCGCGCCCGCTCGGCCAGCACCGCACCGGCCAGGTACAGGCTGCCGGCGACGATGACCGCCCCGTCGCGGGGCGTGCTGCGCAGGGCGTGCTCGACGGCGCGCAGCGGGTCGGGCTCGACGTGCACGCGCGCGTGGGGGCGCATGGCGCTCGCCAGGCTCTGCGCGTCGAGCTTGCGCGCGGTGTTCGGCGGCTCCGTGCACACCACGAGCTGGGCCAGGGGGCCGAGGCGGGCGCACATGCCGGCGTAGTCCTTGTCCGCGAGGATGCCCAGGACGAGCGTGACGTGCGGCCAGTCGCGCTCCTCGACGAAGCGCGCCAGGGCCTCGACCGCCCCCGGGTTGTGCGCCCCATCGACGAGCAGGTCGGGCTTGCGCGCCAGGACCTGGAGGCGGCCGGGCCAGCGCGCGTGCGCCAGGCCGCGGCGGACGTCCGGCACGCCCACGTTCAGGCCGGCGGGCACCGCCTCCTCGAGCGCGGCGATGGCCAGGCAGGCGTTCTGGAGCTGGTGCTCGCCCAGGAGGGGAAGCTCGACCGCGCCGTAGTCGCGCCACGCGCTGCGCAGCTCGACCACCTGCTTGTCCAGGTTCTGCGCGCGCATCTCGGTGTGGAAGCCTTCGAGCGTGCGCAGCGGCGCGCCCTGCTCCTGCGCCACCTGCTGGATGACGCCGAGCGCCGCGCCCTCCGCGCCCGTCACGCCCGGGCAGCCGCGCTTCAGGATGTGCGCCTTGTCCCAGGCGATGTGCTCCACCGTCGGGCCGAGCACCTCGGTGTGGTCCAGGCTGACGTTCGTGATGACGCTGCACAGCGGCTCGCGCAGCACGTTCGTCGCGTCGAGCCTGCCCCCCAAGCCGACCTCGATGACGGCAGCATCCACGCGCTCCGCGGCGAAGTGCTGGAAGGCCATGACCGTCGCCACCTCGAAGTACGTCGGGTCCTGGCCCATCTTCCGCGCCGCCTCGATGGCGGGGAGCGCGCCCTCGACCAAGGCCGCGGCCGTGGCCTGGCTGATGGCCTCGCCGCGCACGGCGATGCGCTCCTCGAAGCGGACGAGGTGCGGGCTGGTGTAGGTGCCCACCTTCAGGCCCGATTCGGCGAGCGCGCTGGTGAGGAAGGCGCACACGCTGCCCTTGCCGTTCGTGCCGCCGACGTGGAACGCGCGCAGGCCGAGGTGCGGGTCGCCCACGGCGTGCAGCATGGCCTCGGTCACGTCGAGGCGGAAGCGCATGCCGAAGCGCTCCAGGCCGCCGAGGAGGCGCATCGCCTGCGGGTGGTCCACGCGCGTCCATGGGGCCCAGGCATTTGGAGGTTGTGCCCGCCGCGGACCGCAAAGGCGTTGAAGGGCCAGGCCTTCGCGGCCTTGATGGCCGAGCCCGCCCCGCCGCGGCCCAAGACCCTCGCCGAGCTGGAGAAGGAGCACAAGGCCCCCCCGGCCGGGCTGCACAAGCACGAGGCGGAGGAGCAGAACCCGCTGCGCAACTACGTGCGCGACATCGTCCTCGGCTTCAACGACGGCGTGGTCAGCGTCTTCGCCATCGTCGCGGGCGTGGTGGGCGCGACGAACGACGCGCGCGCGGCGCTCGTGGCGGGCGTGGCGGCGAGCGTGGCCGGGGCGCTGAGCATGGGCATGGGCGAGTATCTGAGCACGAAGAGCCAGGCCGAGTACTACGACGCCGAGCGCCGCCTGGAGCAGCGGCACATCCGCGAATATCCCGAATTGGAGCGGCAGGAGATGGCGGAGTTCTTCCGCGCCAAGGGCATCGACGGCCCGGCGCTCGACGAGGTGCTGGACAAGCTGCAGGCGGACCCGGAGAAGTTCCTCGACGTCATGATGCGCGAGGAGTTCGGCATCAGCCCGCAGATGGGGCGCAGCGCGCTCAAGGCCAGCCTCGTCGTCATGGTCGCGTTCTTCATCGGCGCGGCCCTGCCCGTGCTGCCCTTCCCGTTCCTGGCCGCGCGGCCGGGCATCCTCGCCGCGACCGTGCTCGCCCTCGGCGGGCTGGGCCTGGCGGGCGCGGTGAAGGCCTGGGTCAGCGGTCTGAGCAAGTGGAAGAGCGCGGTGGAGATGGTCGCGCTCGGCGGAGCCGCGGCGCTCGTCACGTACGGCGTCGGCACGCTCCTCGGGGTGAGCGTGTGAGGCGCGCCTTCAGCGTCGCCGTGCTCGCTCGCAACGCGGGCGCGGTCCTGCTCATCCACCACGCGCGCCTCCAGCTCTGGGTGCCGGTGGGAGGCGAGGTCGAGGCGAACGAGACGCCCCTCGAAGCCGCGCTGCGCGAGCTGAAGGAGGAGACCGGGCTCGTGGGCACGCCGGCGAAGGGCAACCCGCTCGCCGTGCCCGGCTGCCCCGATGGCCTGCTCGCCTACGAGGAGCACACGGCGGGGAGCAAGGGCCTGCACCTCAACTTCGACTTCGTCGTGGACGTGGACACGCGCGACGTCGTGGGGGACGGCAGCTGGACGGAGCACGGCTGGTACCGCGAGCCGCCGAAGGAAGCCCCCCCGAACGTGCACCGGCTGTTCGAGCTGCTGCGGGCGTGGGAGCGCGGCCCGTTCCTGCCCGCCAAGGCTTAAGGACCCGGCCCGGTCTGCACGGCCATGCTCTCGTCCGGCATCCAGGTCCGCCGCTCCGAGGAGCGCGGCGTCACGAGGACCGATTGGCTGCTCAGCCGGCACAGCTTCAGCTTCGGGGAGTACCGCGACGAGCGGCACGTGGGCGTCGGCCCGCTGCGCGTGCTGAACGACGACGTCGTGCAGGGCGGCCGGGGCTTCGGCGAGCATCCGCACCGCGACATGGAGATCGTGAGCTACGTCCTCGATGGCGCGATGGAGCATCGCGACAGCGAAGGCAACCAGCACGTCATCCGCGCGGGCGAGGTCCAGCTCATGCGCGCCGGCACGGGCGTGGAGCACAGCGAGACGAACGCCTCGCCCAGCGAACCGGTGCGCTTCCTGCAGATCTGGCTCGTCCCGCGCACCCTCGGCCAGCCCCCGGCGTACGACCAGCGCAAGGTCGAGTTCCCGGCGCAGGGCGGCTGGGCGACGCTCGCCAGCCCGGGCGGCGAGATGGGCGGGCTGGGCGTGGGCAGCGATGCCGTGCTGCTCGCGGCGAAGGTGCCGAAGGGCCAGCGCGCCGGGCACGTCGTCCACAGCGGGCGGCAGGCCTACGTCTTCGTCATCGCCGGCAGCATCGGGGTCGGCGGGGACCAGCTGCGCAGCGGCGACGCGGCCCTCGTGCGCGACGGCATCGTCGGCATCCGCGCGGCCGAGGACAGCCACGTGCTCCTGTTCGACCTGCCGCGCTAGCCCGGCGGGCTGCGCAGCGCCTCGTCCCCGCGCAGGTCCTTCTTCGGCTTGATGACCGCCTTGCCGTCCCGCACCTCGACGCGTCCCCCGGCGAAGAGCTGGATGGTCTGCGGGTACAGGATGTGCTCCTGCTCCAGGATGCGCATGCTCAGCGCGTGCTCGTCGTCGTCGGGGAGGACGGGCACGGCCGCTTGCATGAGGATGGGCCCGTGGTCCACCTGCTCGTCCACGAGGTGCGTCGTGCACCCGGCGATGCGCACGCCCGCCTGCAACGCCTGGCGCTGCGCGCGCAAGCCCGGAAAAGCGGGGAGCAGGGCCGGATGCACGTTCACCACGCGGTCCGGGAAGGCCGCGAGCAGCACCGGGGTCACGATGCGCATGTAGCCCGCCATGCACACCAGCCCCACGCCCGCATCCTCGAGGATGTCGGTCATCTGCGCGTCGTGCTCCTCCCGGGGCCGGCCTGCCGGGTCGGAGAAGTGGATGGGCACGCCCGCGTGCTTGGCCCGGTCGAGGGCGCGCGCGTCGCGGCGGTCGCTGATGACGACGGCGACCTGGGCGTCGATGCGGCGCGCGTGGCAGGCGTCGAGGATGGCCTGCAGGTTCGTGCCGCTGGCGCTGGCGAGGACGCCGAGCTGGAGCACGCGCGGGCATGCCGCATGGGCTTGATGAAGGCTGCGCTCAGCGCTTGCGCCGCGCCAGCGCGGCGAGGCCGACGACCGCGACCGCCAACCCCGCTGCGGGGAACGGCGTCTTCGCCGGCTGCGCGCCGCCGTCCGTGGGCTGCGTGCCGTTGGGGTTCGTCGTGTTCCCGGGCGTGTTGTTGCCCGGCGGGTTCGCCACGCCCGGCCCGCCGCGAGCGAACAGGTAGTCCTTGCCCGACGCGCTGTCGTCGGCCTGGAACTGGCCGAAGGGCACCATGCCCGTGACCGAGTCGCCGATGAACACGCCGGTGTACGCCGTGGCCTGCGTCACGCCGGGCGGGGCGGTGCCGTTCAGCGCGTACGCCTTCGGGATGAGCATGGTGATGGTCCCGGCCGCGGCCCGCACCTCGCCCTGGCCCTGGTGCGGGTCCGTCGGGCCCTGCTGCGCGTCCCACTTGCTGTAGAAGAACTGCGCGCCGCCCTGGCCCGCGGAGTTGAACAAGTACCAGCCGTAGAGCTGCGGCCCGATGTTGGCCTGCACGCCCCACACGTAGTTCGGCGGGGGCGCGGTGTAGCTGGCGAGCTTCATCGTGAACGCGATGTCGGTCGCGGTGTCGTTGAACCAGCCGGCGACGATGTCGCCCCAGGCGACCGCGGTCGGCGCGTCCTGCGGCGGGTCGGTCATCTCCGGGCTCGCCTCGTCGCCCGCGAGCGCGAGCGGGGCGAGCAGGACCACGGCGAGGAGAAGGGCAGCGCGCATGGGCGCGCACCGGCCCGGCCGGTCTTGAACGCTCCGGCTCAGTGCCGGAACGCCCGCTGACCGGTGAACACCATGGCGATGCCCGCCTCGTCCGCGGCCTGCACGACCTCGGCGTCGCGGATGCTCCCGCCCGGCTGCACGATGCCGGCCACGCCCGCCTGCGCCGCCTCGTCCACGGCGTCGCGGAACGGGAAGAACGCGTCGCTCGCCATGATGCTGCCCCGGATGCGCTCCCCGCCTTTCCAGACCGCGAGCCGCGCCGCGTCCACGCGCGCCGTCTGCCCGCCGCCGATGGCCACCGTCTTCTCCCCCTGCGCGAAGAGCACGCTGTTGCTGCGGACGTGGCGCACGGTGCGGAAGGCGAAGACCATGCTGCGCATCATCGCCTCGCTCGTCTTGGCCCGGCTCACGACGCGCCACTGCCCGACCTCGGGCTCGGCGATGTCGCGGTCCTGCACGAGCAGGCCGCCGGTGATGCTGCGCAACTGCAGGCCGCCGAAGTGGCCCTTGTGGTCCAGGCCCGGCACCTCCAGCAGGCGGATGTTCTTCTTCTGCTCCAGGTGCGCGAGCGCGTCCGGGGCGTAGCCGGGCGCGGCGATGACCTCCAGGAACAGCTTGCCCATCTCCTCCGCCGTCGGCAGGTCCACCGCGCGGTTCAGGCCGATGACGCCGCCGAAGGGCGAGTACGTGTCGCAGGCGTAGGCGTCCTTCCACGCGTCGAGGATGCGCTCGCCCGTCGCGACGCCGCAGGGCGTGGCGTGCTTGATGATGGCCACGCTCGGCCCGGCGAACTCCTTGATGAGCTCCATGGCCGTGTCCGTGTCCAGGATGTTGTTGAAGCTCAGCTCCTTGCCGTGGAGCTGCTTGGCGTTGACCACGCTCGGCTCGCGCGTCGGCTTGCTGCGGTAGAAGGCCGCGCGCTGGTGGGCGTTCTCGCCGTAGCGCAGGTCCTGCAGCTTCTCGAAGCTCAGGTTGAGCATGGGGGGGAAGTCCTGCTTCAGCAGGTGGTGGCGGAAGTACTGGTCGATGATGGTGTCGTAGCGCGCGACCATGGCGAAGGCCTGCGCGGCGAGCGTGCGGCGCGTCGCCTCGCTCAGCC
>JAIVGT010000032.1 GCA_020201485.1 Halobacteriales archaeon | reverse complement strand
GGGGAAGCGGCGGGCATCGTCCCCCGCAAGCCGCGGGGAGTATATGTAGCTGAGGTGCGGAAGGCGCCACTAGCTGCCTGCCTGGCGTGCCTTTGCAGAGCACCGTGCGAGGGCGCGTCACGCCCGAGTATTTACTGTGACAACCAAGGCATCATGAGGTGGCCGGAATACCGGGCCCGCGGTAGCCATGGACCAGAGCATCCTCGTCCCCGTCACGCTGGTCGTCTGCGTCGGCATCGCCTTCGCCATGACCGCGCTCGCGATGATCCACGACAAGCGGCAGCAAGGCAAGTGAGGCCGCGGCGGCCACGCATCGGGGCAAGCGGCCGGCTTGCCGGGATCGCTCCCGGATGTCCCATCGCCTTCATCACAGCCTGCGCGCCGAAGCTTTCCCATGGGCTTCATCTGGCTGGGCATCGTGCTGATCGTGCTCGGCGTGCTGTTGGGCTTCACGGGCTTGTTCCCGCTCGGCGGCGCGCTGGCGAACATCGGATGGCTCCTCATCATCGTGGGCGTCATCCTCGCCGTGCTGCACTTCATCGCCGGGCCAAGGGCGAGAACGTTCTGAGCGCGGGGAACGCGCGCGGCACGGATGCGGGCGCGCCTCGATGGCGCGCTCCGCGGCTTCTTCTCTCCATCTCCTCACGTCGGCTTGCGCCACATCGTCACGCGCTCCTCCTCGTCGGGCAGCGCGTCGCGCAGGTCGTGGTTGAGGTCCACCTTCTCGCTCCCGCAGCTCGGGCAAACCGGCTTAGGGAAGGCGACGATGCTGCCCCGGCCCATGCCCTGCGCGCCCTTCCGCTTCGTCCAGGCGTACTCGGGCGCGACGTGCTGGCAGGCCGTGCAGCGGAAGATGAAGAGGTCCACGTTGGCCGCATCCGCACACGGAGCAAAGGCCTTGCGCCCGGGCCCCGGCCAGGCTTTGCCGAGAACCCTTGATGCCCCGGGGCGCGTGCCGCACCCATGCGCCGCGCCCATCTCGCCCTGGTGCTCGTTGCCCTGCTCGCGTCCACCGCTCCCGCCTGGCCCCTGCCCGGGACGGACACGGCCGTGCCCGCGGGCCAGGTCTTCGTCCACAACAACGCCGGCTTCACCGGCTTGCCTGCCGGGATGGGCCCGAGCTTCGACGTGCGCGTCGCGCACCTCGGCCGGAGCGGCCCGGAGCCGAGCACGGGCGCGACGAGCGACGGCAGCATCTTCTTCCAGGCGCTGACGAAGACGCTGCGCAGCCGGGACGACGGCATGACGTGGCAGGACGTCACGCCCCCGACGGCGAACCCGCAGACCTTCGACCCGATGCTGTACGTGGACACGGCAACGGACCGCGTGTACGCCGACCAGCTCGGCGTGGGCGGGAACATCGACTGCTCGTGGGCGGTGTGGAGCGACCTGAAGGGCGACGCGTGGAACGGCGTGAACCCGTTCTTCTGCAACCTCGTGCCGCCCGGCGTGACCGACCACCAGAAGATCAGCACCGGCGCGCTCCCGCCCGGCCTCGTGCCCGTGGGCAACCTGCTCCCGCCCCTCCCCGTGGGCACGCGCGCGACGTACTACACGTGGAACACCGGGGCGGTGACGAAGCTCGCCATCAGCGTGGATGGGGGCCAGACCTTCCCGCTCACCGCGCAGGCGGCGCAGGGCACGTGCAACGGCGGCCTCATGGGCCGCACGCGCAGCTTCCCCGACGGCAGCCTCATCGTGCCGAAGCGGGACTGCGGCGCCCCGCAAGCCGCCGTGAGCGCCGACTTCCAGCACTGGCAGCAGGTGCCGGTCACCGGCGCGGGCACGACGGGCCACCGCAAGAACCCGGACATCGCCATCGACGACGCCGGGAACGCGTACTTCTTCTTCAGCGGCCTCGACGAGGCGACGTGGATGGCCGTGAGCGGCGACAAGGGGCACACGTGGAGCGCCCCGGTGCGAGCCAGCCCGCCGAACGTCCTCACCGCGACGATGCAGAGCGGCGTGGCGGGGGTGCCCGGCCGCGTCGCCTTGCTCTATTACGGCTCCGACGAGAGCAACGCCGCCCCGGACCACGTGCCGCAGACCGCGCACTGGCACACCTACCTCGCCATCAGCTACGACGCGCTCAGCGCCAACCCGACGTGGGTCACGCTCCAGCTCGACGACAACGCCAACCCGACGCAGGTCGGCTGCATCAGCACGAACACGGACGGGCACTGCGGGCACCGCAACCTGCTCGACTTCACCGACCTCGTTGCGGACAAGGCCGGCCGCGTCATCGCCGCCTACGCCGACGGCTGCACCCCGGGCTGCACCTACGGCACGAGCACGGGCGCGGAGGGCGTGGCCGCCGTGCTCCTGAGCGGCGCGACCCTGCGCTGAGGGCCCGCACGAACATCGGAACGTCGTCGCATCGGCCGGGACCGGTCCCACGCCGGGGACGCTACGATGCTTTCCGGGCCTGGCCGTGCCCCGCGTCTTCGAGCACTTCGGCGTCATCGTCGTCGTGGGCCAGGGCGTGGACCTGCTGCGCGCCGCGGCCCTGCCCCGTGCCCTCCGCCTGACCGGGGACGAGCCGCTGCAGCTCGACGACCCCACGGCCGGCGTCACGACGCGCGCGCGCGAGGCGTGGGACGGCAAGTCCACGAGCGCGAACCCGGTCATCGTCGGCGGCCACGTGCTCGATGGCACCGGCATCGGCGTCGCGGTCGTGGACAGCGGCGCGGATGGGACGCACCCCGACCTCGCCCCGGCCCTCGCGGCGAACAAGAAGTGGGTGTGCACCACGCCCGGCCTGGTGAGCACGGCGAGCAACACCTGCTTCGGGAACTACTTCCTCGGCCAGGGCTTCTTCGGCACGCCCTGGACGGGCTGCACGAACGACCTGTGGCTCGACCTGCCGAACACGGACTCCACGAGCGGCCACGGCACGCACACCGCCGGCATCGTCGCCGGGCGCGGCGTCGCCAGCGACGGGCGGTTCGTCGGCGCGGCCCCGGGGGCCATGCTCTACGAGCTGGGCAGCGGCGAGGGCACAAGCATCCTGTTCGCGCTCGAGGCGTTCAACTGGGTCGATTGCAACCACGCCACCGTCAGCCCGCCCATCCGCGTCGTGTCGAACAGCTGGGGCAGCGCCGGGGCCTGGGACCCCGAGGACCCCATCAACGCCGCGGTGACGCACCTCGTCTCCGACGACGGCCTGGTCCTGGTGTTCAGCGTCGGCAACAACGGGGGCGACGGCAGCGCGGACCAGACGAACACGCAGTCGAAGAACCCGACGCCGGGCGTCATCGGCGTGGCCAGCTACAACGACGAGCACAAGGCGCGCCGCGACGGTAGTCTGAGCACGTTCAGCAGCCGCGGGCTGAGCAGCGCCTTGGACCGCAACGACTGGCCCGACGTGAGCGCGCCGGGCGACGGCATCGTCAGCACCCTGTCCAAGACCGGCCCGGTCATCGCCATCGGCATCCTCCCGGCCTACGCGCCCTACTACGCCGCGGCGAGCGGCACGAGCATGAGCGCCCCGCACGTCGCCGGCATCGCCGCCCTGCTCCTGCAGGCGAACCCGGCGCTCACGCCCGCCGACGTCGAGGACGTGCTCGAGGACACGGCGCTGCCGTTCACCACGCCCGGGGGCTATCTCGCGGACGCCGGCAACCCGACGAGCGGCGTGAGCTTCGGGGCCGGGCACGGCCTGGTGGACACGATGGCCGCGCTGCAGGACGCGCGCGTCCTGGGCGGCACCGGGCTCGGCTCGCGCCTGCCCCAGGTCTCGCAGAACCCGCACGTGTACGTCGGCGGCCTCGACCTGCAGGTGGCGCAGGCCGCTCCCCCGACGGTCAGCGTGCCCTGGACCGTGCCGCAGTCCGTGGCCGTGCAGCTCTCGGAGCGCAGCCTGACCTCGGGCGACAGCAGCGCCTGGCCCCTGGGCACGGCCATGCACGCGCGCTTCCGCGTCAGCGGCGCGGGCTCGGGCCTGCCGACGGCGAGCGTGGCCGTGGACGGCGTCAACGCCTACCAGATGAGCGCGGGCTTCACCTTCCCCGGGCTGGGCGACTATGTCATCGAGCCCCAGGTGGACTTCGGCTCCGGCTACGTGAGCATCGACCGCTCCATCGTCCACGCCGTCTGAGCACCGCAACCCTCACGGGCCGCGCGCGCGTTCCGTGCCCGTGACGCGCCTGCTCTACAGCGACAGCGTCGAGGGCGAGTACGTGCGCAGCTTCCGCGCCCGCGTGCAGGCGAGCGGCCCGGGCTGGGTGCAGCTCGACCAGACGGCGTTCCACGTCGAAGGCGGAGGCCAGCCGGCGGACCACGGCACGCTGCGGCTGGGCGCGCAGGAGGTGCGCGTGCAGCGCGTCGTGCAGGAGGGCGGCGTGGTGAAGCACCTGCTCGCCGGCCCGGAGCAGCTCGCGCCCGGCGGCGAGGTCGAGGGCGAGCTGGACTGGGCGCGCCGCTTCGAGCTCATGCGCGGCCACACCTCCGGGCACCTCCTGGCCCAGGCGGCCTGGCGCCTGCTCAACGCGCGCTGCGTGGGCAACAGCATCGACATCGCGAAGCTGCGCATCGACCTGTCCGCGCGCACCGGCCCCAACGAGCTGAAGCGGATGGAGGACGAGGTGAACCAGGCCATCGCGCGCGACCGGCAGGTGCGCATCCGCATGATGGACCGCGCCACGCTGGGCACGCTCGTCGGGGAGCGCGGCCTGCTGGAGCTGAGCCCGCCCGACCCGACGCTGCGCGCCATCGAGGTGCAAGACTACGACCTGTGCCCGTGCAGCGGCACGCACGTGGCGCAGACGCGCGAGGTGGGCGGCGTGAAGCTGCTGAAGCGCGAGAGCAAGGGGCAGGGCGTGGACCGCATCACCTACCAGCTCGCCGCTTCGGCCGAGTAATCCCTGGGCCCGAGCCTGCTGCAGCCGCTGCTCGCACGCCCCGGGCGGCCGCGCGCCGAGCACGCAGCGCTGCCTTGGGGCGACCGGCCCATCGCATGAGGTATGCCCTCGCAGGCCCTCGTGGCGTGGCTGGGTCTCCTCCTGACCCTAGCCTCGCTCAGCGCCATGCGGCCCACGGCGGGGGATGACCCGGGCGCGCGGGTCGTCGCCGTGTACGGCGACGTGTCGATGACCCTCGATGCGCAGGCGAACGTGGACGGCTCGGTCGCGGGGCACGTGAGCCGTCGCGAATCGCAACGCCCAAATGCTCCGCTGCGCGTCGCCCGGCCATGGAAGCCCCGCGCGTGCGGAAGGTCAAGTTCGTCGAGGAGTTCCAGGCCTTCGTCCTGCGGGGCAACGTCCTCGACCTCGCCGTCGGCATCATCATCGGCGCCGCCTTCGGCGCGGTCATCGGTTCCCTGGTCAACGATGTCATCATGCCGCCCATCGGCCTCGCCCTCGGCGGCGCGGACTTCCAGCAGAGCTACCTCCTGCTCAAGCCGGGGGCCGGGGCAGCGCCGCCCTACGCCAGCCTCGACGAGGCGAAGGCGGCCGGCGCCGTGACGCTGCGCTACGGGCTGTTCATCAACACCCTCCTCACGTTCGTCATCGTGGCCCTCGCCGTCTTCCTCCTGGTGAGGGTCGTGGGCAAGATGAAGCGCAAGGAAGCCGCGGCCCTGCCCACGGAAGCGCCGTGCCCGCTCTGCCTCATGGCCGTGCCCCTGGGCGCGAAGCGGTGCGGCCACTGCGCGTCGGACATCGCCGGAAGGGTCTAGGGCCGCAGCGGCCCAGGCCCCCGGGCGGACCCGGGGACTTTCGCGAGCCCTGATGCCCGCCCCTGCCAGCATCCCTGCCGGGGCGGGCTCGTGCGACGCAGGCTCCTGCTGGCGGCGGTGCTCCTCGCGCTGCCCACGCTCGCCGTCGGCCTGCAGCTCGTGCAGGTCCAGGACCCGCTCGGCTGCCCGGCGCACCTCTTGCCCAGCAGCGGCGCGCTGAAGCTCCACCTCTTCGCGGAAAGCCCGGCGCAGCTCCACGCCCTGGACGTGCGCGCCCTGAGCGCGTACCTGGGCGACCGCTTCGCCCGCCCGGTCGAGGTCACCGCTGTCCAGCACGCGGACGCGACCGCGTTCCGCATGGCCGCGGCGCTCCAGCCGGTGAGCGGCGAGATGCTCGCCTTCCTCGCTGCGCGGCCCAGCTTCCCGAACGTGCCCACGGAGCACGGCCTGGTCAACGCCCTCGGCTTCGCCACCCCGGGCAGCGCCTGCGCCTACGTGAGCTTCCTCCCCGGCCAGGCCACGCTGTGCCGGCTGAGCGACGCGTTCGAGCCCATCCAGCCCGCCTACGCCTACCTCGCCCACGAGCTCGGGCACCTCCTCGGCCTCGGCCATGCGGCGGCCGGCATCATGGGCAAGGGCGTGTTCGAGCTGTGCAAGGGCGACCGCTTCGGCCAGGCGGAGCAAGCCGCCATCGAGGCGTGGGGCAACCGGTGAGTCAGCGCGGCTCGTAGCTCCCATCGCCCCAGGCCAACGCCAGCTCCTTGCGCTTCTCGGGCGGAGCAGCGAGCCACTCCGCGAGGTAGGGCGAGAGCGGCGCGCCGACCATCCTCTCCACGAGGGCCGCGGTGGCGATGGCGTAGGTCGTCTGCGCCGTGCTCACGACCTCCGCCCCCACGCGCAGCTCGCTGGCGATGGTCACGGTCTGCCGTCGCGCGCCTGGACCCAGCCGCGCACGAGCACGCGGTCCCCGAGGCGGATGGGCCGGCGGAAGCGGATGCTCATCTGCGTGGTGAAGCCGCATTCCCCGGCGAGCGCGACCATGGCGTAGATGGCGGCGCTGTCGTGGAGCGCGGCGAAGGCCGTGCCGTGCGCCAGGCTCTTCCAGCCTTCGAGGAGCTCGTCCGCGACCCACTCCGACTCGACCGCGTCGCCGGTGAAGAAGAAGCGCAGGCCCATCGTCGGCTCGGCCTCCGGCCCGGACGGGAAATCGCGGAACGCCTCGGGCGGCGGGCGCATCGGGCGGCGCATGCGCCGCCAACGGGCACCTGCATGTTCAGCTTGCGGTATCCTCGTCGAAACGTCCCGGCCGGCGCAACGGCTATGCCGCGGCGCGCGCCTGCGCGCGCATGGACGACGCCGTCCGGGTCAAGCTCGGCGTGGCCGGGTTGCTGCTGTTCGAGGTCACGCTTGGCGCCTACCTCGCCTCGCTCGGCTCGCTGGACTTCACGCTCATGGCCCTGGCGGGCGCGGGCGCGCTGGCCTATGCCTTGTTCGAGGTCAGCCGCACCGGCCGCGTCACCTGGATCCCGCTCGCCCTGCTCGCGCTCATCACCTTCCTCCGCGCCGTGGCGCAGAACGGCGCGGGCTTCCCGGCCGTGCTCCCGAGCTACGCCGTGGCCGTGGGCTTCGCCGTCGCCGCCTACGGCGCGCGCACCCCGGGCGCCGCGACCGCCACGCGCGGGGGCATCGCCCTCGTCGCCCTGTGCCGGAGCTGGTTCCTCGTGTCGTACCTCATGGCGGACGTGCCGGTCATCGCCCTGGCCAACGCGCTCGGCGCGCTGGGGGCGTGGGTGTGGGCCAGCGCTTCGGGCGAGCCGGCGGCCGCGAGCGGGCCATCCGGCGCCCGGGCGTGAGCCCTATCCGGAGGCGCACGCGCGCATCGGCAGGAACCGCTGCGCGAAACAGACCGCGGCGCTGAGCGCGTCGCGCGCCTCGCAGTGCGGCGTGACCGGGTCGCACGGCAGGTCCGCAGCAGCGAGCGGCATGGCTGCGAGGAGCAGGAGGAGCGCGGCCGCGAGGACGAGGCGCATGCCTACCCCCGGAGCCGCGCTGGGCTCATGAAGCCCTGTGGCGTGCAGCGGCACGGACAGCCGGGACTACAGGAACAGCATCTTCACGTAGAACCACCAGCCGGCGAGCTCCTCCTTCTTCTCCCGGTCGGCCAGCATGTCGCTGATGGCCTCGCGGACCTTGGGCTTCGTCGCGGCGCGCTTGATGATGAGGTTCAGGAGCCAGGTGTGCCGGCCCATCTGCTGCAGCTTGTAGCTCGTGTCCAGCTCGTGCCCCAAGGCCTGCCAGACGCGCTCGTCGTAGGCCTTGAAGAAGCCGGCGCTGAAGTCGTTGGCCTGGAACGCCTCGGCGATGCGCAGCGCGGCGTACTTCCCGCTCACCATGGCGTTGCCGATGCCCTCGCCCGAGAACGGGTCGATGAGGCCGCCCGCGTCCCCGACGAGCACGAAGCCCTCGCCGCTCAGCTGCCGGCGCTCGCTGCCGCACGGCAGGAGCCAGCCGGCGTAGGTGCCCGGCACCTCCGTCGCGCCCGCGAACCGCTCCTTGAACAGCGGGTGCGACTTCATCAGCTCGTAGCTGGTCGCCTTCATGTTGGGCTTCTTCCCGTCCTTCCCTGGCTTGCGCAGGTCGGTCTCGATCATGCCCGCGCCGACGTTGACCATGCCGTTGTCCACGGGGAAGATCCAGAAGTAGCCGGGGAGCAGGCCCTCGACGAAGTGGATCTCGATGTTGTCCGTGACGCCCTTGACGTCCTTGAAGTACACGCGGAACGCGCCGATCCAGTGGTCGTGGTGCTTGTCCTCGAAGTCGTAGGCCTTCGTCTTCTCCGCGACCTTGCTCAGCGCCCCATCGGCCCCGACCACGACCTTGGCCCGGAACTCCAGCTCCTTGCCGCCGTGCTTGCCCTTGATGCCGGCGACCTTCTTCCCTTCCCACACCAGGTCGGTGAGCGTGAAGCCCTCCAGCGTGGTGACGTGCTCCTGCTTCTGCGCGAACTGGAACAGGATGTTGTCGTACACCTCGCGGCGCACCACGTAGCCGGGCTGGATGTAGCGGTGCTCGCGCTGGTCCTTCATCTTCGCCGGGTCCACCTTCTTCGGGAAGGGGATCTCGACGGTGTAGCCGTTCGGCGCGCTGAAGACGACGCCGTCGGCGCGCGCGTGCGGCTCGCGCTCCACCCACGCGTGCAGTCCGAGCTCGCGCAGCACGCTGATGCTCTTGCCGCTGATGGCGTCGCCGCACGTCTTGTCGCGGGGGAAGGTCGCCTTGTCCACGACCAGGGTCTTGAGGCCGTGCCGGCTGAGGTAGCTGGCCGTGGTGCTGCCACCGGGGCCGCCGCCGACCACGATGACGTCGTAGGTCTCTCCGGTGCGCGGCATGCCTGGGGCCTCCAAGTTGCGCGGGAACAGGCCATCCTTGATAAAAGGGTTTCCTGGCCGCGCGGGGCGCTCCGGGCAGCCGCGTGCCGGCGCCTCACAGCGGCAGCGGGGGGAGGGGCGTGATGCGCGCCGCGCCCTCGGCCACGAGGCTCACGTTGCCGGTCATCGTCTCCGTGCCGCCGTAGCCGTCGGGCCAGTAGCTCTCCGTGAAGCTCCAGCCGCCCTGCCCGTCGGGGGTGAGGCGGAACCAGGCCGAGCCCGCGCCCACCACGCACGGCCCGAACCAGGCGATGCCGTCGGTGAAGGCCACGCACGAGCGCGCCTCGGTGCAGGTGCGCGCGCCCTCCGTCGCGGTGAAGGTCGCGTGCAGCATGCCGTGCGCCGGGTCGTGCCACATGGCGAGCGTGAGCGTGCCGGTCAGGGTGCGGCCCTGCGCGTTCGCCTCGCACAGCCAGGCGGTGGGCGCATCGGGCGCGCCGACGCAGCACCAATGGTAGCCGCCCGCGCCCTGGAACGTGCTCGCCGTGGAGACCTGCGTGCCGCTCGCCAGCGGCAAGGCGAGGAGCAGCACCGCCAAGCCGAGCAGCGCGCGCACCTGCTCCTCAGGACGCGGGCCCCTCTTGAGGTTTCCTGGACGCGCGTCATCGGTTCGCGCCCGGCCGCTCCACGAGGGCCACGTACACGTCCGCCTTGTGGTTGCGCGTGTCCACCCAGGCCAGGGCGGCGAAGCCCGGCCCGCTGTCGCTGTCGCGGTAGTCGCCGAGGAAGATGGCCCCGTTCTGGTGGTGCGACCACTGCTCGTCGTTGCTGTTCTCCGTCACGCGGAGGTTCGGGGCGAAGGTCGTGCCGCCGTCCGTGCTGTACGTGTAGAACACGTCGAACAGGTGGTTCTGCGGGTCCACGCGCCGGTCGTACCAGCTCACGTCCACCGTGCCGTCGGGGCCGACGCTGACCGCGGGCATGAAGTGGTCCGTGACGCGGCCGCTCACGCCGTCGTCGTGCACCTTCATCGGGGCGCTCCACGTCGCGCCGCCGTCGTGGCTGGCGGTG
>JAIVGT010000186.1 GCA_020201485.1 Halobacteriales archaeon | reverse complement strand
GAGCCCGGCCCGGGGGAGGCGATGCCGGCGCGCGCGGAGCGGCCGTTCGTCGGGGCGACGCGCGCTGCGCCCCGGCCGCTCCTGCCCGAGGCGCGCCAAGCCCTGCGCGCCGCGCTCGCCCTGGGGCGGGGCATCATCGTCCTCGGCCCGCAGGACGACCTGGAGCTGGCGCAACTCGCCGCGGAGCTGAGCGTGAGCACGGGCTTCCCCCTGCTTGCGGACCCGCTGAGCCAGGCGCGCTTCGGCCTCGTCGCGGACGTGGCCCTGGGCAGCTACGACGCCGCCCTCGCCGCGCACGACCGCCCGGCCCCGCAGCTCGCGCTCCGCTTCGGTGCCGCGCCGACGAGCGACGCCCTGTCGTCCTGGCTGGAGCGGCACGACGTGCCCCAGCTCTGCTTCGACGATGCTCCCTGGCGCGAGCCGGCGTTGCTGCACGGTGCGCGGCTGCCGTGCGACGCCAAGCTCGCCGCGCGCGCGCTGCTCGAGGACGCGAACGCGACGGCGGAGCCGGCGTGGACGCAGGGCTGGCGGAGCGCGGAGCGCGCCGTGCACGCCGCCCACGCCGCATCGCTGCGCGCCTGGTTCGAGGGCAGCGCGCTGTCCGCGGTGGTGGACGCGCTGCCGGAGCGCAGCACGCTCTTCGTCGGGAACAGCCTGCCCATCCGCGACCTCGACCGCTTCGTCAAGCCCGCGCCCAAACCCCTCCGCCTGCTCGGCAACCGGGGAGCGAGCGGCATCGACGGCGTGACATCGACGGCCCTCGGCGTGCGCGCGGGCAGCGAGGAGCCGCTGTGCCTGGTCACGGGCGACGTGAGCTTCGCGCACGACCTGCCCGGGCTCGTGGCCCTGAAGCGGCACGCCATCCCCGCGTGCGTCGTCGTGCTCCACAACGACGGCGGCCGCATCTTCGAGCAGCTCCCGGCGGCACAGGCCTGGAGCCCGCAGGTGCGCGACCTGTTCGTCACCCCGCACGGCCTGGACTTCGCGCACGCGGCGCGCATGTTCGGCGCAGGCTTCGCGCGCGTCGAGGACACGAAGGCCCTGCGCGACGAGGTGCTGCGCGCCACCGAGGCGGGCCGCGCGCACATCATCGAGGCGCGCATCGACCCGGCGGTCGCGCAGCAGGCGCGCGCCGAGGCGGCGCGGGCGGTGGAGGCGGCCCTCCGTGTTCATTGAGGCCGACGGCCTGCGCATGTTCGTGGCCCACGACGGGGGGAGCGCCGAGGGCGTGCCGCTCCTGCTCCTCCACGGGTTCGCCGGCACGGCGGCGACGTGGGAGCCGCTGCTGCCCGACCTGACGATGCATGCGCGGACGGTCACGCTCGACCTCGTCGGCCAGGGCCGGAGCGCCGCGCCCGCGGACCCCGGGGCGTACACGATGCCGGCCTGCGTGCGCCAGCTCTGCGCCGTGCTCGACGCGCTCCGCATCGGGCAGGCGGACTGGCTCGGATATTCCATGGGCGGGCGCGTCGCGCTCCACGCAGCCTTGCTCGCGCCGGAGCGCGTGCGCCGCCTCGTCCTCGAAAGCACGAGCCCGGGCATCGCCGATGCGGCGGAGCGCGAGGCGAGGCGCAAGACCGACGAGGCGCTCGCCTTCGGCCTAGAGCGCGACGGCGTGGATGCCTTCCTCGACCACTGGCTGGAGCAGCCGCTGTTCGCGAGCCAACGCGCGCGCGGCCGGGCGTGGATGGCGCGCGCCCGGGAGGCTCGCCGCGGCCACAAGGCGCGCGGCCTGGCGAACAGCCTGCGGGGCATGGGCCAAGGCGCGCAGGAGCCGCTCGCGCCGCGCCTGCGCGAGGTGCGGCAGCCCGCGCTGCTCGTCCACGGCGCGCTCGACGAGCGGTATGCCAGAGCCGCGTCCGCGATGGCCCGCGCCATGCCCGATGCGCGCAGCGTCAGCCCGCATCGCCCTGGCTGCGCTGCTCCTGCTCCTGCCCCCGGCCCTCGCCGTCACGCCGCCCATCCCCGTCTTCGTCGCCGGGAAGTGCGCGCTCGTGGACCTGCAGGTGGGCGAGGACCAGATCGTCGGCGCGCAGTGCACCGACGTCCGCATCGACTCGGCCGGGCACGACTGCCTGCTCTTCGACTGGGGCATGCAATGCTGGCTGCACTGGCGGGCGCATGCGCAGGCCTACCGCTGGGTCACCGACGGTGGCGCAACGGTGACGCTCAGCGGCAGCTGCGAGGACACGCAGGGGCGGAGCTGGCTGCCCGGGCTGGCCGTGGCCGGGCTCGACATCCAGCTCACCTGCACGACGGACGAGCACTTCGTGACCCGCGGCACGTGCATCCTCGTCCCCATCACGATCCAGGCGCGCTTTTCCGGGACCCTGCCCGGCCCGGACCAGGCCCTGCACTACGAGAGCGGCGTGTGCGACAACCGGGACCCCGTGTAAGCGCGCAACCTTGAAATCGCCGCGCCCCGTCTGCCCTGCGAGAGCATGGCCGCGAAGCGCAAGCCCGCGGGGAAGGCGAGCGTGACCTGGACCGAGGCGCGCACGTTCTCGGACATCACCTACCACAAGGGCGGCGGCAACGATGGGGGCATCGCCCGCATCGCCCTGGCTGCGCTGCTCCTGCTCCTGCCCCCGGCCCTCGCCGTCACGCCGCCCATCCCCGTCTTCGTCGCCGGGAAGTGCGCGCTCGTGGACCTGCAGGTGGGCGAGGACCAG
>JAIVGT010000220.1 GCA_020201485.1 Halobacteriales archaeon | reverse complement strand
GCCCGACGAGCGCGCCGAAGACCTCGTCCGCGGCGCCGACGACGTCCTGGTTCGCGTCCGCGAGCGCAGGCTGCGCGGCGAGAAGGGCGAGGAGGAGCACGACGAGCGCTGCGCCGCGCATCGCTCACCTGTCGTCGGAGCCCGTGCCCTGGAAGCTGTCCTCGAGCACGCCTTGGAGCGTGTGCAGCGTGTAGCGCACGGCGCGCTGGCCGGAGGCGTCGGGCGCGCCGACGGTGACGTGCCACA
Organism: Halobacteriales archaeon; assembly: GCA_020201485.1. Taxonomy (GTDB): domain Archaea; phylum Thermoplasmatota; class SW-10-69-26; order JACQPN01; family JAIVGT01; genus JAIVGT01. The sequence continues at coordinate 9,792 of JAIVGT010000220.1, read as the reverse complement.
CCTCGCCGTTCACGGTGCGCTCCGCGGTCCACGCGCCGGCCAGGGTGCCCTGGATCTCGGAGGTGAGGGGTTGGCGGAGCTGGCCCATGCCGCACGACAGCGCCAGGCCCTGGTCGTCCGACCTCGCGCCGCCGTAGGCGATGGTGACCGTGGGCTCCTGGCCGAAGGACTTGTGGCTGGCCTCGATGACGAGCTGGCTCGGCCCGGCGCACTGGACGCCGTGGCCGTTGCGGTAGGTGTAGGCCTGGCCCGAGCCGAGGAGGAGCATGGCGTCGCCCTGGTCGGGCAGGGCGCTGTGGGCGATGCTCGCGATGCCATCGGCGAGGACCTGGCTGATGTCCGCCATGGCGGGCGGGACGAGGAGGAGCGCGGCCAAGCTGAGCAGCACGAGCGCACGGCGCATGCGCCGGAAGCGGGCTCCCAGCTTCAAGTCCCTTTTGCAGGAACCGGCTCGGGTGACAATGGGCGGCGGGGACGGTTCCCTCAGGAGCGAGGATAGAAAAAGAATGGGCGCATCGCGCCCGTGGGAATGGTCCTACTTCCCCTTGTACTGGGGCTGGCGCTTCTCGAGCATGGCCGTGATGCCTTCCTTCAGGTCGGCGCTGTCGGCGAGCTTCGCCACGCCGACGAGCTCCAGGCCCAGGCCTTCCTCGATGGGCAGGTCGAGGCCCTTGTTGATGGCCTCCTTCGCCGCGCTCACCGCGAGCGGGGCGCTCTTCACGCCGATGATCTTGGCGATGTCCATGGCCGCGCGCAGCTCGTCCCCGTCGGGCACGACCTTGTTCACGAGGCCGATCTTCGCCGCCTCCTGGGCGTTGATGAGCTGGCCAGTGAAGATGAGCTCCTTGGCCTTCGCCGGGCCGACGAGGCGGGCGAGGCGCTGCGTGCCGCCCCAGGCCGGGATGAGGCCGAGCGTGACCTCGGGGGCGGTGAAGCGCGCGCGGTCGCTCGTGATGCGCATGTCGCAGCTCAGGGCCAGCTCCAGCCCGCCGCCGATGGTCAGGTTGTTGATGGCGGCGATGACGGGCAGGCGCGAGTTCTCGATGTGGCTGAACACGCGGTGGCCGAGGAGGACGATCTCCTGCGCGCTCTTCGCGTCCAGCTTCGCCAGCTCGTTCAGGTCCGCCCCGGCGCTGAAGGCGTTCGTGCCCGCGGCGGTGATGACCAGGGCGCGCACGTCGTGGCTCTTCTCGAAGTCCTTGACCGCCGCGTCCAGCTCCTGCAGGACCTTGGGGCTGAGCGCGTTCACAGGCGGCCGGTTCAGCGTGATGACGCCGGTCGTGCCCTCCAGCTTTGTCTTGATGGTCTCGAAGGTCGGCTGCTCGGTCATGGGCTCGCCTGGGTGCAAAAGGAAAGCGTTCCCCTTCAAGTAGCTTCGGTGAAACGGGGGACACCCGGCTACCCCAGGAGCTGTCCGAACCGGGAAGCGGCGCGAACCGCGGGGCCTTGTCCGGCCATGGGCCTGGACGCTCCGTGAGCCCATGACGGGAACCAAAACCGCGACCGAGACCGTGACCACGACCGTGCAAGCGACCCTGACCGCCGAGCAGGCCCAGCAGCGCGACGCTCTCGCCGGGCGGCTCTTCGAGGCCTTCAACGGGGCCCTCGACCTCGTCGCCATCTACATCGGCCACAAGCTCGGCTACTACGCCGCGCTCGCCCAGGGCCCGGCCACGTCGCACCAGCTCGCGCAGCGCACGGGCACGCACGAGCGCTACGCCCGGGAGTGGCTGGAGCAGCAGGCAGTGAGCGGCATCCTCACGGTGGATGACGTGCGCAAGGATGCGGCCACGCGGGCGTACAGCGTCGACGCGGCCACGCTGGACGTGCTGCTCAACCCGCTCGGGCAGTGCAACATGGTCCCGGCGGTGCGCTGCTACGTCGGCGGCGTCCAGCAGCTCCCGGCCATCCTCGAGGCCTACCGCACCGGCGTGGGCCTGTCCTGGGCGGACATGAACGCCGACGTCGTCGGGCCTACCCGAAGGCGCGCGTGCACGGCTTCGACCTCGACGCGCGCGTCATCGAGGCGGCGCGCACGAACGCCCGCGAGGCCGGCGTCGCCGACCGCGTGACCTTCGAGGTGCGCGACGTGGCCACGCTGCCCGCGGGAAGCTTCGACGTGGCGCTGCTCCTGGAGTGCCTGCACGACCTGCCGAAGCCGGTGGCGACGCTGCGCGCCGTGCGCAAGGCCCTCGCGCCGGGTGGGGCGGTGGTGGTGATGGAGGAGCGCGTGGACGACGCCTTCGGCATCCCGGGCGGGCCGTTCGACCGCTTCTGCTACGGCTGGAGCATCTTCATCTGCCTCCCGGGCGGCATGTACGAGAAGGGCTCGGCCGGCACGGGCACCCTGCTCCGGCAGCCCACGCTGCGCCGCTACGCGGAGGAGGCCGGCTACGCGGGCGTCGAGGCACTGCCCATCGAGGCCGACCCGATGCGCCGCTGGTACCGGCTCGTCGCGTGAGCGCGGAGCGCCGGCATCTCCGGGGGGCGTGGGCCATGCGCTGCTGCGGACCCGCGCCCCCGCCGGGGGCCAAGCTTCATGGGCCGCTCCGCCGATGCGCGCGCATGGATGCCCTCGACATCCGCATCCTGCGCACGATGGGCATCCAACCCTACAGCGCCGCGCCCCGCGACCCGGCGAACCTCCGGCCCGGCCCGCTGGCGAAGCAGCTCGGCGTGTCGAAGAAGACGGTCGCCGAGCGCATCGCGCGCATGGAGCAGGACAAGCTCATCGGCGGCTACGAGCTGTTCCCGAACTTCCGCCACCTCGGCTACGACGCGACGTGCTACTACCTCGACCTCGACGACGAGGACGCGGCGACGCAGGCCCTGGAGGTGCTGAAGGCCGAGCCCGGCTTCGGCTCGCTCTACACGTTCGTCGGTGGGGCGATGTGCGCCATGGTGGCCTACCGCAGTCCGGCGGAGCAGGAGGCGATGCTGGGCAAGCTGGTGAAGGTCGCGGGCGAGGAGCGCGCGCAGAAGTTCTACGACCTGGCCATGCCGCAGGTCGTGCGGCCGCTCAGCCGGCTCGACTGGCGCATCCTGCAGGCCTTGCGCGGCGACGCCGCCAAGCCGCTCAGCGACGTGGCCCGCGCGCTCCAGGTCAGCGCGCGCACGGTGAAGCGCCGGTTCGAACGCATGGGGGCGGAGGGCAGCTTCCTCATCACGCCCATGCTCGACCCGAGCGTGGCCGAGGGGCTGATGATGTTCGCGCTCGTGTTCTACCTCACGCCCGACGCCGGGCCCAAGGCGTACAACGGGGCGCTCAAGGCGTTCGGCGGGCACACGGTCGCCGTGGACTTCGCCGCGAACCCCACGATGGGTAGCTTCGCCCTCATGCTGTTCGCGCGCTCGATGGCGGAGGCGAAGACCTTGGAGCGCAAGGGGCGCGCGCTACCCGGCGTGGCCAAGGTGCGGCCGTTCCTGTTCACGGGCGCGTACGAGAACTTCGGTTGGGTGGACGAGACCATCGCCCGCAAGCTGCAGGAGACCACGGCCTAGGGGCCCGCGATGGCGTCGCGCCGGCGCGGTCAACCCTCGTACTCGTAGAACCCGCGCCCGCTCTTCTTCCCGAAGCGGCCGGCGTGGTAGAGCTGGTCGATGATCTGCACCTGCTTCTGCGGTCCAGCTTGCCCGGATTCGCGCAAATGCTTCGTCAGGTGCCAGATGACGTCGATGCCGATCATGTCGCTCAGCTCCAGCGGGCCCATGGGCATGCCAGCTCCGGCTTTCATGGCCAGGTCGATGTCGCGTGCGCTGGCGATGCCCTCCTCGTAGCAGGCGTAGGCCTCGCCGAGCATGCGGCCGAGGATGCGGTTCACGAGGAAGCCCGGCGTCTCCTTGACGCGGATGGGCTGCATCGGGAAGCGGTGGTTGCGCAGCTCGGCCATGAAGCCCATGATGTCGTCCATCGTGCCCTCGTCCGTCTCCAGGCCCGGGATGACCTCGACGAGCGGGAGCATGGTGGGCGGGTTGAAGAAGTGCAGGCCGACGACCTTCTTCGGCCGCTTCGTGGCGGCGGCGATGGCAGTCACGCTCAGGCCGCTCGTGTTCGTGGCCAGGGTCACGTGGCGCGGTGTGTTCGCGTCGAGGTCGGCGAACACCTTGCGCTTGATGTTCAGGTCCTCGACCACGGCCTCGATGACGAGCTCGCAGTCGGCGAGGTCCTTGGTCTCCGTCGTGCCGTGGATGCTGGCCTTGACCTTGTCCGCGCGCTCCTTCGTGTACGTCGGCCGCTTCGCCTCCTTGATCTTCGCCCTCTGCTCCTCGGTGAGGCGGATGCCGTTGCCGTCCTCGATGCGGTCGATCTCCGATTGCGCCTTGCCGGCGTGGAACTGCACGAGCTCGTTGAGGTAGCGGTCCACGGTCGCCGTGCCCTTGTCCACGAGCTCCTTGTTCAGGTCCTTGAGCACGACCTGCTTGCCGTTGAGGGCCATGACCTCGGCGATGGCGGCGCCCATGACGCCGGCGCCGACGACGCCGACCTTCTGCACGAACAGGACCATGGGTCCGGGAGCGGGCACGGGGCCCTTGAAGGTTCGGTGAAGCCGGGCACATCAGGGCTTCGGCGGCCCGGGCTGCGCGAGGACGAAGCCCGGCTCCGTCTCGGCGTGCGCGGCGGCGGTCGAGCCGGGAACCGGCGCCGGCCCCGGGTCGGAGGAGATGGGGACCGGCGCCGCCCGGACGACGTCAAAGGCAGCCTGCGTGGGTTGCGTGGCGACGATGCTGCCCGCGACGGCCGCCTGCTGGTCGAAGCGCGGCGGGGCGGGGGTGAGGGGGGTGATGAGCCCGGGGCGGAGCGTGCGGTAGCTCAAGTAGGCGTAGATGGGCGCGCAGGCGAAGAGCAGGCCGTACAGGCCGAGCCAGAACGCGAGGAGCAGGTCGCCCTGGCCCTGCCGGACGAAGATGTTGTGCAGGCCGCGCCACAGGGTGAGGCCGCTCACGCACCACATCACGCCCGCGAGCAGGCTCTCGCCCCGCGTCAGGCTCACGGCGCGCGTGAACGCCTCGCCCGGCTGCAGGGCGCGGCCCGGGTCCTTGGGCGTGCGCACGAACGGGGCCTGCACGCCGATGAGGCTCTTCAGCGCCGCGCTCATGTTCGTGAACTTGATGGCGAACCACATGCCGAGGACGCGCAGCGTGTCGCGGAAGCGGATCTTCCCCGCGCTGCGCAGGGCGAGGTGGACGCGGGCCACGCCGTCCACGAGGAGGAAGAGGGGCACGAGGCCGAGCAGGGCGAGCTCGCGCTGGTGGTGCGTCGCGACCGGCAGGCCGACCGCCTCGCCGAGCGCCACGTACAGGAGGCTGAAGGCGATGGCGGTGATGAACACGCCGTCGAACCAATGGAGGTTCCCGGCGATGAAGTCGAATTTCTGGCGCTTGCTCATGCGCGATTGCAGGATGCCCCCGAGGTGGGTGAGCAGGATGCGGACGTTGCCGAACGCCCAGCGGTGGAACTGCTTCTTGTACGCGTCGAACACCGCGGGCATGAGGCCCTTGCCGAAGCTCTTGCCGACGTAGAGCGAGTCCCAGCCGAGCGCGGCCAGGCGCACGCTCAGCTCCGCGTCCTCGCACACGTGCTCCTCGCCCCAGCCGCCGGACTGCTCCAGGGCGCGGCGGCGGATGAGGCCCATCGTGCCGCAGAAGATGATGGCGTTCTCCTCGTTGCGGCTGGGCAGCACGGCGTGGTAGAAGTAGGCCTCGGCGTTGTAGTACTGCTTCGTCAGGTAGCTCTCCTCGATGTTGCGGTAGTCCTGGGGCGTCTGGAGGAAGCCCAGGCGCGGGTTCACGAAATACCCCACGACGCTCCGCAGGTAATCTGGCTCCACCCAGTAATCCGCATCCACCACCCCGATGAGCTCCACGTCGCGCGGCGTGCGGCGCAGGGCGTAGTTGAGCGCGCCCGCCTTGAAGCCGCGCCGGTCCGGGCGGTGGAGGTAGCGCGCGCCCACCTGCCGGCAGAACGCCTGGACCTGGTTGCGCCCGGCCTCGTCGCTGCTGTCGTCGAGGACCATGACCATGAACCGGTCCTTCGGATAGTCCATGGCCATGAGGCGGGCGATGGTGATGCTGACCACGTCGTACGGCTCGTTGTAGATGGGGACGTGGACCGCGACCTTGGGCACGTAGCGGCGGGAGCGAGGCAGGCGCTCCGGCATGCGCAGCCAGGTCTTGCGGCTCGCCACGTCGAGGGAGTAGAAGGCGAAGATGAGGACGAGGGTGAGGGAGCCGGCCTCGGCGCAGAGGAGGATGAGGCTGAGCCAGCGCTGGTCGGGCGGGACCTGGGGGATGGCGGTGGTGACGGCGTACATGAGGTAGCCGGCGACGAGCGTGACGAGGCCGACGTAGCTGAGCAGGCCGAGGCTGCGCCAGCGGTACCGGGCGAACACCGCGCCCACCATCGCCCCCGCCATGGCGAGCACGATCTCCCAATACGTCACGCCGTCCGCGGCGCGGGCGAGGGCGCCGGGCAGGTCGTAGCCGCGGTTGAGGAGGATGCTCACGTACCCGGCGGTGTACGTGGCGATGCCGCACATGGCCCCGACCGTGGCCCCGATGGCCCCGGGCACGCCGCTGCCCCGCGCGGCGCGGCGGGGCCGGGAGAGGACGAGGAAGGCGACGGCGAGCACGCCGAGGACGACGAGGATGGCGATGAGGTCCACGGTGCTGGGCGAGCCGCCGGTGAGGAGCGTGGTCTCGTTCAACCCCGGGCCGGACGAGGCCGGGAGGGGCGGCTTCGCCGGGGGCAGCTTCGTGGCCGCGGCCAGCACCAAGCCCAGCTCGGCTCAGCCCCCCGTCCGGATCTCGAACTCGCACGCCCCGTCGGCGGCGAGGGCGCAGAAGACCTCGTGCACCGTCGCCTTGGGGTCGGCGCTGCGCATCGCGGCCTGCAGGAAGCCCAATTCGAAGGCGCATTCCGGCGGGCCGGCTCCCGGGGCCGGCCGCAGCCGGCAGGTCTGGCACTGGGCGAGGCGGACGAGCTGGCGTTGCGGCTCCACACTCACGACGTGCGCCTGCCCGAGACCGAGGCGCTCCGCGGCGTCGAGCACGCTGTCGAGGTCGGGCGTGGGCAAGGCACGCCCCAGCGCCTGGCCGTCCTCGAGCGTGCGGCTCGTCATCGCCGGCGGGGCGTGCAGGTTCGCCGGGAGGGGCGGCATGGGCGCCGCCGGGCTGGCGAAGGGCATGGGGATGGTGCCCGCGCCCGGGGCCGGGGCCGGCGCGGCGACCGCGCCCGTCGCGACCGCCCCCTGCGGCACGGAGCTCGGGCTGAGGTAGGGGCGCAGCAGGCTGAGCATGAGGGCCAAGGCGAGCACGAACAGCCCGCCGAAGATCATGACGAGCGGCGCGCTGCCGGGCGGGAGGTAGTCCAGCTCGTTCCGCATCCGCGTGCTGAACGTGGTGAACAGGGCGCGCAGCAGCTGCAGGAGTCGGCCGAGGGCGTCGCCGACGCCGCTCTGCGCCAGGACGAGGAGCGGAAGCGCGGCGCGGAACGCGGTCTGCCCGACGGCGGGCTTGCTGCGCGCCGGGAGCCAGTGGGGCACGCCCGCGAGCAGGCCGAGGGCGACGCCCGTCGCCAAGCTGAGCAGCGAGGCCGCGACGCTGAGCGTGGCCGGCACGCCGCCCAGGCCGGTGAAGAGCAGGAGGAACGCGCCTTCGCGCACGCCCACGCCCTGCACGCTGATGGGCAGGAGCACGACGAGCGCGCTCGCGCACGAGGCGAAGATGGTGAAGGCGACGGGCAGCGGAGCGCCCACCGCGGCGAACAGCGCCCACGTGCTGGCGGCGGTGAGCAAGGGCAGCGCGACGAGCCCGGCGAGGGCGAGGCCGAGGTGCCCCGGCCGGCGGAGCGCGGCCATGCCCTCGGCCCAGGCGGTCGCCGTGCGGCGCACGAAGCCCGGCCCCTGGAGGCGCGCGGCGAGCCACGGGCCGAGGAGCGCGCCGACGAGCACGCCTCCGACGCCGAGCAGGGCAAGGATGGTGAGCGGCGCGCGCAGGGACGCGCCGGCGGGCACGAGCCACGCGCCGAGCGCGGCGACCCCGGCGAGGCCGGCGAAGCTGAGCGTGCGCTCCCCGAGCAGGCTGGCGATGACGGCGTGCGCGTCCTTCAGGCCCAGGGCCGCGACGCGGTAGGCGTCGCCCGCGAGGTTGCCCGGCCCGACGAGGCCGGCGTGCAGGCTGCTCGCGTACACGCGCGCGCTCCCGCGCAGGCTGCGCGCCAGGCCGGGCGCGAGCACGCTGTGCCACATGGCGACGCTGGCGAGCACGGCGATGGCCTTGAGCGCCAGGCCGAGGGCGATGTAGGCCGGGTTCGCCGCGGCGAGGGCGTCGAGGAGGCGCGCGGGCTGGAGGACGGTGAGCACGTAGCCGATGGCCAGGCCGCTGACGAGCAGCTTCGCCACGGTCGTTCCCTTCACAGGCGCACCTCCTTGGGGAGCGCGCCCGGGCGGACGAGCTGGACGCTGCCGACGGGGCGCATCGTGCGCAGCACGCGCTCGGCGAGCTGGCGGCCGGTCACGGCGTGCAGGGCCAGGCCTTCCTGGCCGAGCTGGCTGAGCAGGTCGCTGCACTTCGCGTCGTAGGGCAGGCTGACCACGGGCACGCCGGCGCGCAGGGCGAACACGAGGGCGTGGAAGCGCACCGCGACCACGCACTGCGCCTGCTGCAGCAGGGCCAGGATCTCGCGCGGGTGGTGCAACCCGTCGAGGATGCGCCCTGCCCCGATGCTGGCGATGAGCCGGCGGGCGAAGGCCTCGTCGTCCTCGAGGTCCTCGCTGCGGTGGCGGCTGAACGGGATGAACAGGGGCTCGATGCCGGCGCGGACGAGCACCGTGCCCAGCCCGGCGACCGCTGCCTCGAGGCGCACCTGCTCCTGCGGGTCGCGCACCTGGCGCACCCCGAAGGCGACGAACGGGCCGCGCAGGCCGGGCGCGCCGGATGCGAGCGCGGCGAGGCCGAGCTCCGGGCTCGCCGGCTCCAGGGCCAGGGCCGGGTCGGGCACGACGTCGATGGCGCGGCGCACGCCCATGTCGCGGAAGGTGCGTAGGCTCGTCGCGTCCCGCACGCTGATGTAGCGCGCGCCCTCCGCGGCGCGGGCGAGGACGCGGAGCGTGGGGCGCGGCGTGCCCGGGTACACGCCCAGGGCGCGGAACTCGACCTGCTTGCGCAGGCCGCGCGCGGCGAGCACGGCCCAGGGGATGCCGCGCGCCAATGGCCCCATGTAGGCGCTGAAGATGCCGCCACCGCCCACGACCACGACCTTGCTGCGCGCCAGGGCCCGAGCGAAGCGCGCCCCGAGCGGGGGCACGGCGTGCACGCCGTGGAGCGCCGTGGTCTCCTCGGGCGCGAGGCTGACCACGGTGGCATCCCACAGGTCGTGCTGCTGGATGAGGCCGGCGAGGATGGCCTCGTCGCCCAGGTTGCCGACGCCGTAGCCGCCGATGAGGAGGACGCGCTCGCCCTCCAGGCTGGCCTCGTCCGCGGTCGGCGCGGCGAGCGTGCGCGGGGCGTCCTCGGCTGGCGGCAGGCGGAGCTTGCTCATGGTGCACCCCGTTGGAAGAGCGTGTAGCTGGCGTCGGTCCAGGCCGGGAGGAAGCCCAGGCCCTCCACGGCGGCGCGCGAGCTGTTCATCCCGGACTTGGGCAGCAGGGCCCATTGCACGCCGAAGCGGTCGAGGGCCTGCTGCGGCGTGAGCGTGCGGAGCTGGGGCTTGGCGTTGCCCACGGGGGCGACCTCGACGGTGATGGCGGCGCTCGCCTCGGTGCGGTCCCCATCGCCGTGGGGCGTGAGCTGGAC